>JBBAKZ010000070.1:0-10459 GCA_040403275.1 Arcicella sp.
CCTTGCCTAAATCTAACGGCTCCCATTCCTTATGATTTGCTTGGAAAGATAGATAATCAATTGAAGGAACTGGGTTATCAACAAGAGACTGATCTATTAATAGTGGGAGATTTGGCTTCTCAGACCGTTATTTTACGTACGAAAAATGGCGTCACTTCCCATCCAATAGGAAGATGGAAGTGAAAATAAAATGCTGGTTGGTGTGACTGTTTATATTGATTGCTTGAAGAAATTCATGCAATTTTTAAAGTCTTTTCATTTAACATAACCAATATACATTATGAATTATAAATTACCTTTTATCGGAAAATTAGCTTTTGCACTCATTTCAGTAACCATATTAATTTATTGGTTGATGGTTCTGCAAGATATTCTTGTTCCAGTATTTATTTCAATTATTCTATCAATGGCTGTTTTTCCAATCGGTCACTGGTTGGAAAATAAAGGATTGGGTAGAATTTTTGCCATTATTATCACATTGCTTCTATTCTCAGTGATTGCTTCGGGAGTTATCTGGTTGGCTTCTACTCAAATTGCTAATTTTGGGGAAATGCTTCCACAGTTAGAGAAAAGATTTATTCTGTGGTCCGACCAAATTCAGCGTTGGGCAGAACATACCTTTCATATTGGTAGAAAAGCACAAATTGCTCAACTTCGTAAATATGGCACGGGTATGTTAAGTTCGGGAGGAACATTATTTACGACCGCACTTTCAACCACTGGAAACTTACTGGGAAATTTATTGTTGATTCCGATATATATGTTTTTCTTTCTATACTATCGAGATTTTTTCAAAATGTTTTTCTACAAGGTTTTTAGCAAGGTTAATCGTAAGAAAATTGACTCAGTTTTGAACAAAATTTACGAAGTAATTCACAGTTATTTAACTGGTTTGGTGACAGTTACACTCATCGTTGGCAGTTTAAATACCATTGGTTTAATGGTTTTGGACATTGATTACGCCGTTTTCTTTGGCTTTTTAGCGGCAGCTCTTTTAGTAATACCATTTATTGGCATATTGATTGGGTCCATTCTACCAATCATTATTGCTCTCATCACGAAGGATTCTCCGATGTATGCCGTTGGGGTTGCGGGAGTGTTTACTTTTGTTCAGTTTTTGGAGGGTAATTTTATTACGCCACAAATCGTAGGTTCCAAAGTAAGTATCAATGGTTTAATTGCCATTATTGCCTTGTTATTCGGTTCTGCTCTTTGGGGAATTGCCGGAATGGCGCTATCCTTACCAACAATTGCCATTTTAAAGGTAGTATTCGACTCTGTTCCCGATTTGAAACCTTACGGATATATTTTGGGTGAACCCGACCATGAAAGACTTCAATTTGAGAAAAAACGGATGATGAAAGATTTTGTACCTTCCTTGGTGGATTCCATCGTGGAAACTACTGAAGATGTAAAATCGATTGTAACTGGAAAGGGTAGGAGAGGAAAGCTTGAAAAAATTGATTAATAAAGAAGGGTTGCAAAATTAAATTTACAACCCTTCTTTATGGATATATGTACTCGAAAGCAAGTTTTACACCAAAGCCTCGAACAAAATTTCCACCGCATGTTTTGCCGTCCGTCCCGTTCCATCATGAATTTGATGACGACAACTGGTTCCCGAAGCGGCAATAATTACGTCCTCACCTTGCTGACGAATCGTTGGAAAAAGCACTAATTCCCCAATCTGATTTGAAAGGTCAAAATGTTCCTTTTCGTAGCCAAAAGAACCTGCCATTCCACAACAGCCCGAAGGAATTAATTGTACTTCGTAATTCTCTGGAAATGAGAGGGTTCGTTTCGCAGGAACCATACTTGACAATGATTTTTGCTGACAATGACCGTGTAATTTTACCAAACGTTTTTTGGTCGTAAAAGCGCTTTTTGAAATCCGTTTTGCTTCAATTTCATTCGATAAAAATTCTTCAATCATAAACACATTTTTTGAAAGATTCTTGGCCTCTTCCATCAAATTTTCATCCACCAAATCAGGATATTCATCTCTAAAAGTCAGAATTGCTGAAGGTTCAATTCCAATCAACGGAATTTCTTCTGAAACCACATCTTTCAATAAGCTAACATTTTGATTGGCAAGACGTTTGGCATCATCCAAAAGCCCTTTTGATAATTGTGGACGACCCGATTCTACGTGCTTAGGAACGATAACTTCGTAGCCCAAACGATTCAGTAATTTAACCGCCTTAATCCCAATCTCCACATCATTATAATTGGTAAATTCATCTACAAATAGATAAACAGCTTTTGGATTTTGGCTTTTGGCTGCCAACTCCTGACCGTCAATTGCAAATTGCCGATAGCTCTTCATGAACGTATTTTTTGATAGCAAAGGCATAGTTCTATCTGGATGAAAACCAACGACAGTATTGGCAATCCTCCGTAAAAAAGGCGTTTCATAAACAAAATTATATGCCCAAGGAATGTGCGACACTATTTTTGAGATATTGGCGAAATTTCCAACCAAACGACTCCGAATCGGTACGCCATTTTCTTTATAATATTGGTGCAAAAATTCCATCTTCAATTTTGCCACATCCACATTTGAAGGACAATCAGATTTGCAACCTTTACAAGCCAAACACAAATCAAAAACTTCCTTAATTTCCTCGTGGTCAAAACGATTAGCTTTATCTGAATTAGTCAAAAACTCTCGTAAAATATTCGCTCGTGCCCGAGTGGTTTCCTTTTCATTTCGTGTTGCCATGTACGATGGACACATCGTTCCGCCCGAAAGATGCGTTTTCCTACAATCACCCGAACCGTTACATTGTTCAGCGTGTTGCAAAATATTTTGGTCAGTAAAACGGAAAGTCGTTTTAATTTCGGGTGTTTGTTGACCAGGGGTATAGCGTAAAAATGTATCCATCGGAGGCGTATCGACCACTTTATTAGGATTAAAAATATTGTGTGGATCCCAAATCCGCTTCACATCTTTCATCAATTGGTAATTATGTTCGCCCACCATTTGCTTAATAAATTCTCCCCGTAAACGCCCATCTCCGTGTTCACCCGAAAGCGAGCCTTTATATTTTTTAACCAAAGTCGCAATTTCCTCCGCAATCAAACGAAATTGTTTATTTCCTTCAACCGTTTTTAAATTAATGATTGGTCGTAAATGAATTTCTCCCGAACCAGCGTGAGCGTAATGCACACAATAGAGGTTATTGGCCGTAAGAATTTCATTAAAATCACGAATAAAATCGGGTAAGTCATTGACATCCACGGCAGTATCTTCAATAACGGCCACCGCTTTTTCGTCGCCTGGCAAGTTAGAAAGTAATCCCAAACCAGCTTTACGTAAATCCCAGACCCTTTTTGTATCTGCCCCGTAAACCACGGGAAAATGATAACCCAAACCAGCGGTACGCATTTCAGCCTCCATTTCAGTGGCCTTTTTTGCTATTTCTTCGTGCGTATCACCCCGTAATTCTACGACTAAAATAGCCCCAGGGTCTCCCTGAACGAAGAAACGGTTTTGGCTATGTTCTTTATTAGCTTTGGTGCATTCCAAAATATAGTGATCCATCAATTCAGAAGCCGATGGTTTGTATTTCAGCCCAATTAAGTTAGCTCTTAAGGCTTCATCAACGGTATTAAAATGCCCGCAAACTAAACCAATCTCAGCAGGAGGGAGATCATTAACGTGGAGTTTTATTTCCGTCAAAAAGCATAGTGTTCCTTCCGAACCCGCAATTAATTCGCAAAGATTAAAAGGCTTACCCCCTTCGGTGAAAGGAGCACAATTGAGCAACATATCAAGGGCATAGCCCGTATTCCTTCTTTCAATGGTTGGCTTAGGAAATTCTTTTCTGATTTCAGTTTGATTGAATGGGTCAGAAAGAATGGCGTCCATTTTGGAGTAAATTGAAGCAAGGGTAGCCTCCCCCGCT
Organism: Arcicella sp.; assembly: GCA_040403275.1. Classification (GTDB taxonomy): domain Bacteria; phylum Bacteroidota; class Bacteroidia; order Cytophagales; family Spirosomataceae; genus Arcicella. The sequence continues at coordinate 3,909 of JBBAKZ010000070.1, forward strand.
CGCAATGTTGGGGCTGCTTTAATCTCAACTTCGCTGCCATCCGATAATAAGGCTTTTACCTCCAAAAGATGCTCACGTGTAGAACCGTAAACCACAGAATTAGAACCACAAGAATTATTGCCCACCATTCCGCCAATCATGGCACGATTAGCGGTTGAAGTTTCAGGACCAAAAAATAAACCGTATTTTTTTAGCTCTATGTTCAACACATCACGCACTACGCCAGGCTGAACTCTCACCCAATGTTCTTCTTTATTTATTTCAATAATTTGCGTGAAATTTTTTGAAACGTCTACTATAATACCATTGCCTACAACCTGTCCTGCCAAAGAAGTACCCGCTGTTCTAGGGATAATGGATGTGCCATTTCCACGGGCAAAATGGATTAATTTCTTAATATCACCAATCGTTTTTGGAATGGCCACTTCAGTTGGCATTTCACGGTAGGCAGAGGCATCTGTTGCATACAGGGTGCGCATGACCGTATCAAAATGGAGTTCACCTGCTAATTCAGTGGCAAGTTTTGTGAGTATAGCTGGATTAATCATTTTTGGATTCTACAAAGAATAATGTTGTTTTTCTAAGTTGCGTTTTAATTAAACAAAATTACCAATAAATTCAATTGGATGTTGCTCTAAATATTTTTTAGGGCTATTGATATTAGAAAAATACAAATTGTGTAAAGTATTTGTTTGGTATAAATTTAACAATTTTTAACAAAAACCCCTAAAACAACAAGTATTGCAAACTTTTGCAAAAACTGTACTAAACTGTGCTAAAGTTTGCATGGCTATTTAAGTACAATTATCTAAATTTACTTTTTTTTTTAGAATAAAACTTTTCATTAAAAAAGTTGAATTATAAAAATATTCTCACCTATTTTGCATAACATTTTTATAACAATATCATATTAAGTCTCACAAAAGTGCCATTTTACCTAACTTATTATCACTTCTTTTTAGGTATGCTGTATGGTAATTTTTACTTATATTCTAATTAATACGGGATAGATACGTAATTGTTACAGTTTTTTCATTAACCATTTTCCAATCTTAACAAAACCTTATGAATAATCATTTGTACAGATGGTTCAGTCGCCCAATGCGACAAGGGGTAGCATTAAAGTCTCTTTTAAAGACTTCTTTATTGGCTATCACCATGCTTGTGTCCTTGAGTACGTTTGCTCAAGACAAAACTGTTTCTGGTAAAGTAACCGACGGAAGCGATAATTCAGGTTTGCCTGGCGTTTCAGTAACGGTGGCAGGTTCTAACAAAGGTACACAAACCTTAGCTGATGGTACATACAAAATTTCTGTTCCTACCAACGCTACTTTAGTATTTACATTCGTGGGTTTTGCCAAGCAGTCAATTGCTACTGGTAATAAATCTGTTATCGACGTAGTATTATTATCAGACAACAAAGCTTTAGAAGAAGTTGTGGTTGTAGGTTACGGTACAACAACGAAAAAAGATGCAACTGGCGGTGTTGTTGCTTTGACAGCGAAAGACTTTAATCAAGGAGTAATTGCTTCACCTGAACAATTATTACAAGGACGTGCAGCGGGTGTTTCAATGACTCCTGGCAGTGGTGAGCCTGGAACGGGCATAAATATTCGTATTCGTGGTACTACTTCTATCCGTTCAGGAAATGGTCCATTGTACGTTATTGATGGTATTCCAATCGACAATCAAACCTCAACCGACGGAGCGGACGCTGGTGGATTTGGTCAGTTAGCGGCTAAAAATCCATTAAACTTTATTAACCCGAATGATATTGAAAATATTTCAGTATTGAAGGATGCTTCTGCAGCAGCCATTTATGGTTCTAGAGGTGCAAACGGTGTTGTCTTAATTACCACTAAGAAAGGTAAGTCTGGACAAAGCAATTTGAACGTTTCGGTTAATACAAGTATTGCCAATAACTACAAAAACTATGATGTTCTTTCAGCGGCTGATTTCTTGACTCAAGCAAAAGCAGCAGGTTTAGACACAAATAGCCCGTTGGTAAACGGTGGAGCTAATACTAACTGGCAAGACCAAGTGTTCCGTACAGCAGTAACTCAGAATTATAACTTGAGTTATGGTGGTGGAAATGATAACACTAATTATTTCTTCTCTTTGGGTTACAATGACCAGCAAGGAACGGTGAAAGGTACTTCAATGAATAAAATCACCGCACGTATCAACGCAACGCACAAATTATTTGATAACAAAGTTGTTTTAGCAGTAGCTATGACTACCTCACGTATCAAAGATGCGCAAGCAGCAACCGGAACTGACATTGGATACGAAGGAAACGTAATCAGTAGAGCCATTCAAACTAATCCTACATTTCCTGTAAGGAATGCAGATGGTACATACTTTACGACTGGAGCTGCAGCTTTCCGTCAGCCTTCGGCGCTTTTAGACCAAATAAATATTAACGCTAATACGGGTAGAACATTAATGAATATTAGCGGTACTTGGAATATTATTAAAGATCTTTCTTACAAAGCTAATTTTGGTTTAGATAATTCAGATGGCGTAACAAGATTTGCGGTTCAACCAGGTGCCATTGGTTTTGCCTTGAGTATTCCAGGAAATCAAGGTCTTGCAAAAATTTCTAATCGCTATTTGACTACTACGACGATTGAGCATACGTTGAACTACAAGACTGTTGTGGGTAAATCTAAAATTGATGCCCTTGCAGGTTTTGCATATCAAAAATTTGAAAATCAAGGTAATTCTGTACAGGCTATATATTTTATACCGGCAGAAGGTTTAGATTTGACGAATAATATCGGTTATGTAGATAATGGAGGTACCAATAAAGCATATTTTGGGGGTGCGAGCAAAAAGCAAAGTGAGTTACAATCATACTTTGGCCGTGTTAATTATGGATTTAATGACAAATATTTATTAACAGCTACGCTTCGTGTGGATGGTTCTTCTAAATTTGGAGCGAACAACAAATATGGTTATTTCCCTTCGGTAGCAGCGGCTTGGCGTTTGTCTAATGAAGCGTTTATTCCAAAGGAAATTTTCTCAGATTTAAAAATAAGAACAAATTACGGTATCACAGGAAATCAAGAGTTTCCTTCAAATACGTCATTAGCCACTTCTGCTCCAACAACCAATGGTGGTGCGAACAGAGAGAACGTTCCAAATCCAGACATCAAATGGGAAACTACTACCGCTTACGGTATAGGTGTTGATTTTGCCTTGTTGAAAGGTAGATTGTCAGGAACCTTTGATTATTTCAACAAGAGTACAAACAATTTATTATTTCCATTGGCAGCACCGCAGCCTGATGTTGCCACAACAAGATGGAGCAATATTGATGCTGATATTAGAAACACAGGGGTTGAGCTTAGCTTAAACTACCAAATATTATCAGGAAATAAGTTTGGATGGGATGCAAGCGTGAATGCTACATTCTTGAAAAACGAAGTTAGAGCCTTGGCCTTACAGACAGTACAGACAGGTACTTTATTCGGACAAGGATTATCTGGTGCCTTTGTACAACCAATCACGCAGGGATATCCGTTGTATGGTTTCTTCTTAAATCAATTCTTAGGGTATGATGAAAAAGGAAATACTAAATTATCAGCTGAAAAATCTTATGCTGGAAGTCCGTTTCCAACAGCCACGTGGGGTTTAACAAACAACTTTACTTACGGCTCTTGGAATGCGAGTATCTTCATCAACGGTCAGTCGGGTGGATATATTTATAACAACACAGCCAATGCAGTATTGAACAAGGCATCGTTAAAGCAGGGTAATAACGTAACAAATTATACAGTTTCAAGTACGGTAGGTCAGTCGGCAGGAGATGCTCCAACGCCTTCAACTTTCTACTTAGAGAAATCTGATTTTATCCGTGTTTCTAACTTGACAATCGGTCACACTGTAAAATTGCCAAGCAATAGTTTTGCTAAATCACTGAATATTTCATTGACTGGACAAAATCTTTTGTTAATATCAAGCTACAGTGGATTAGATCCTGAAATCACGAACTCACTTGCTACTAGAAATGGTGTGCCATCTTTAGGTCTTGATTACATTGGTTATCCAAAAGCTAGAGCGTTTACTTTGGGTGTGAGTGCTAATTTTTAATAGTATTTTTTGAATTTCAATAACAATTCACATTTACGAAAAGTTGAAATATCAAACAATCATCAAATATTATAAACAATACAATGAAAAATATAAATAAAATTCTAATCCCTTCATTCATTGCAGTACTGATGAGCGGGACAATTGGATGTACTAATTTGGAAGATAAGGTACTTGATAAAGTTACAACTGATACTCCAGCTGCTCAAGGACTTATTTCTGCTTACCAACAATTGGGACATTTTACTGATCAAGCAGCGACTTATGCTTTAACCGAACATCCATCTGATGAGATGCAAGGACCAACTAGAGGTGCTGACTGGGATGATAACGGTAGATGGAGAAATTTACATACGCACACTTGGACGAATCAAAGTGATGATGTATTGAATTCTTGGAATGGCTTGAATAGAGGTCATGCGTTGGCAAACGAAGTAATTGCTAACCCAAAAGCTTCTAAAAAGCAAGTGGCTGAAGCTAAATTTATTCGTGCATTTTTTATGTACTCTTTGACAGACTTGTTCGGACAAGTTCCCTTCAAAGATTTAGCAAATCCTGGTGCTTTAGCCAAAGGATTGAGCCGTAAAGCAGCTACTGACCAAATGATTGCTGATTTGAAAGAGATTCAACCTTTATTAGATAACGCAAACCCATCGAATACCGGTACGGCAACGAAGGAAGCGGTTTCATTTCTGTTAGCAAAAATCTATTTGAATAAAGGCGTATTTTATGCCGATCCTAAATCGCCAGCGGGTCCTTTTACATTCGATAAAGCTGATATGGATGCGGTTATTGCCAATGCTGATGCCATTATCAATAGTGGTAAATATTCATTGACTGCTAATTATTTTGATAACTTCAATTGGGAAAATACGGCCAAGTCGAAAGAATTGATTTTTGTAATTGCCAATGATAAAGGTCAGAGTGTTAACAATGGTTCATCAGTAAGAAACCGTTTTTACATGACACTTCATTATAATACGACCCCTGGTGGCTGGAATGGATTTACAACTTTGGCCGATTTTTATAACAGTTTTGATTCAAAAGATAGCCGCATTGGTGCTGCAATCCCAGGATTAACGGATAAAGGCGGTTTGCGTGCAGGTTTTTTAATTGGACAACAATTTGATGGTGCGGGTAAACCTCTGACTGACCGAGAAGGTAAGCCGTTAGTATTTACGACTTCTATTGATTTAAAAACAGCTAATGAAAGAGATGGTGTACGTGTTATTAAATATGCACCAGATTTGACAGATGTTGATTCTCCTGCGAGTGATTATGTATTCTTCCGTTTTGCGGATGCTTGGTTGATGAAAGCGGAAGCCATGTACAGAAGCGGTAATACTGCTGGTGCTTTGACGATGATTAATACTTTGAAAGCTGCTCGTGGTGCAAAAACAATAACAACCTTGACCGATGCTGAAATCTTAGCTGAACGTGGTCGTGAATTATATTGGGAAGGTTGGAGAAGAAATGACCAAATTCGTTTTGGTACATTCTCTGCACCAGTTCAAAACCGTTCTGCTGCCTCTCCTGCATTCCGTGTTGTTTTCCCGATACCACAGAGTGAATTAGAAATTAATCCAAATTTGGTTCAGAACTTCGGTTATTAATATTTAAAGTTTTTTGTTAGTAAAAAATGCTCGTAGTTTGTACGAGCATTTTTTATTAACAGCATAGTACATTCATAAATAATAATAAAAACATGATTAAGTTTAATATTCCTTCTCGATACTTGTTAGCCACACTATTTGTTGGTTTATTTTTAGGTTGTAAATCTGAAACTCCTGATAATGAAGTTGATAATATTTTTAAAAATCTAAAAGATAATCAAGCAAAATTTATCTTTAAATTGGATGGTGAAGATTTTTATAAAACAGAAAGCATTTTTGATGGCCATCTTGAAATTTATCCTACTACCTTTTCATTGGGAAGTTTTGACCAATTTGAGAGTAACGTAATGATTCATTTTGGTGGAAATGATATTTTTAAAAATAGACCCATGAAAATTCCCCTTCGGATTGAAAATGGACACACCTCTCCGGTCATGTTTGGCAGAATTAGAGATAAAAAAAACAATTTGGGAGATGGATATTGAATTACAGATGGATATTTAATGTCAGAGGGATTCATTACTTTCAAAACTTTTTCAAAAGAGAAGATAGTGATGAGCATAGAAGGGAAAGCGAAGAAGTATCCCAAAACCTATCCAGATGATAAATCTTTTGACGTTTCGGCACTTATTGTTTGTAAAAAACCGAAAATTGGCTACATCGATATTGATGAAAAGGCAGCTTTTTATGGTCAATGATTGCAAAGGTAATTAAAAAGTAAGCTTGTGAAATAGATAAATATGAAACTTGACGCATCAAAAATATTATTGGTTTGGTTGCTTTTTGCGAGTTCCGTCTCGGCTCAGAAAGTGTTTTCACTGAGAGGAAGCGTAATAGCAGCTG
>JBBAKZ010000071.1:0-8990 GCA_040403275.1 Arcicella sp.
AGGCTACATATATGCCACATATTCTTTTCGAGGAAAAATAATCTATCACCTTAAATCAGTAAGATAATTCTCTTTCAATCTTTTATGAAAAACGTCCAAAACAAAAGATTAAAATTATGAAACAACTACTTTTATTGCTGTGTATTTCAACATTCATAAATGTTAATGCCCAAAAAATAGTCCAACCAAACTTGGGTTATAGAACCGCTAAAATTCTGAAAAAGAATAACTTAACGTTCAAAGACTTAAATCAAAATGGGAAAATTGATCAATATGAAGACTGGCGCTTACCGATTGAAACCCGGGTTCAGGATTTAGTTTCAAAAATGACCCTTGAGGAGAAAGTAGGTTTTATGCTCATCAGTACTTCTCGATTAGCGGGTGATTTTTCTTTCCAACAAAATGCACCTAAAGTTGAAATTACGAGTGGATTTAATGAAGAAGACCTTGTTCAGAGTATGAATATGTTTTCTAAAAAACCACTACCCTACGCCATGCTTTCAGCCGCCGGTACGACCAAAGGCGTAACCAAAAATCATTTACGACATTTCATTTTAAGGGCCAACACTTCCGCTAAAATTTTGGCAGAATGGGCCAATAATTTGCAGGCTCTTTGCGAAAATTCTCGTTTGGGCATTCCAGCCATCATTGCATCAAATCCAAGAAATCACATCACGGTTGATGCTTCCATTGGACTCAGCGTTGGCACGACTGTTTTCTCAAAATGGCCAGGAGAATTGGGTTTAGCCGCCATGCGAGATTTGAAATTAACCCGTGAATTTGCGGATATTGCTCGACAAGAATGGGCAGCAATTGGCCTCCGCAAAGGTTATCAGTACATGGCAGATTTAGCAACCGAACCTCGTTGGCAACGAATTGAAGGCACTTTTGGGGAAGATGCCAATTTAGTAGCGGATATGACTCGTGAAATAGTATTAGGTTTTCAAGGAACAAAATTGGGCGAAAAATCTGTCGCACTTACGACCAAACATTTTCCCGGCGGCGGACCACAAGTGGAAGGACAAGACCCACACTTTGAATGGGGAAAAGACCAACATTATCCGGGAAAAATGTTCGATTATCACCTCAAACCTTTCCAAGCAGCCATTGATGCGGGAACATCGGCAATCATGCCTTATTACGCAAAACCAATTGGCACTGCCTACGAAGAAATAGCTTTTGCGTACAATAAAGCCATTATCAAAGATTTATTGAGAACCAAAATGGGCTTCAAAGGGATCATTAATTCAGATACGGGACCCATTGAAATGATGCCTTGGGGCGTGGAAAATTTAACGATTTTACAACGCTATCAAAAAGCTATTGATTGTGGCGTAGATATATTTTCTGGTTCTGCCGACCCAACGCTTTTATTGGAAACGGTCAAAAAAGGCATGGTTTCGGAAGCCCGAATTAATGAATCCGTCGCAAGGTTATTGAGAGAAAAATTTGCCTTAAATCTCTTTGAAAATCCTTATGTGGACGTTACAGAAGCAGAGAAAATTGTAGGTAATGTCAACTTCCAAAAGCGAGCAGATTTAGCCATGAGAAAATCGATTGTTTTATTAAGAAATCAGGCAAAAGTGCTTCCGATTGCTCCCAAGACCAAAATTTACTTTGAATCTTACTACGATAATGGCAGAACAAAAACGCCGTTTACGGTCATAAAACCAGAAAACAATCCATGGAATTTTGAATTTGTTTCGACCAAAGAAGAAGCTGACGTAGTGCTACTTTGGCTAACGCCCAACGGCGGAAGTTTATTCAATTCTAGTCCTGCCCCAATTGATATCAGTTTATCTAAAAACAAGATTGACGTGGCTCGGGTGAATGAAATAACGAGTACAAAACCAACAATTGTGGTGATTAATTATACCAGTCCGTGGTTGATTTCGGAGATTGATAATACAAACTTAAAAACGGTTTTAGCAACTTTCGGCACCACGACCGATGCCATTTTGGACGTGGTGAGTGGAGCATTTAATCCAACGGGAAAAATGCCGTTTACCACGCCAATTTCACAGAAAGCCATCTTAGAAAATCAGTCTGACGTCCCAGGATTTATGAAGCCGAAGGGATATGCTTTGTTCACTTTTGGGGACGGGATTGGTTATGAGAAGTAGCGTTTTTTCTCAGACGATAAAAAAATTCTTCTTATCCAATCGAACATATTTCAACTAATTTACAATTACTGATTCTTAATTATCAAAAGGGTCGCTGAACTGATTTCAGCGACCCTTTTTTGATAAATAAATATTTACTTTCCACGAAAACATTATGATTAAAACTTATACCCAATGGCAAATTCTAATCCCTGAATTGATTTAAAGTTAGGTTTACTTGTTCCTCCTCCAAAAGGAGGGGTAGTAAGAAAAGTATTGTAGAAAGTAAATCCTCCGACCTGTTGATCTGTCAAACCATTATAAATTCTTAAATCAAAAAATAAAGGGATACTTGATACGGAATATGATGCTCCAAGATTTACACCAAAATCAATTTTCGATGCTCCAATAGTATTTCCATCAAATGAATTTTGTAATTGTTCTTTATTTGCTCCTCCTGCAACAAAATTACTATAATTAATACCTCCTTGAAGAACGATATTTCTTTTGAGAGAATATGCCAAATATCCACCTACATTCACAGATATACCTTTGTATTTTTCAGATTCTTTTCCTACAAAAAATTTTAATTGAATAGGTAGTTCGAGAAAGACTTGATTCAAAGTCTCTAACTCATTCCCTAATGCTTGACCATTAACATCTAAATACTGTACAATTGGGGCATAACTTCTTCCAATTACGTTTAACTCGGTGTTCAAAGCTGTTTTTTTCCTAATTTATGTTCATAATTAATTCCAAAATTTGGTATAGAAATTATTTTAGCTGAATAATTTATACTTCCTCCAAGTTTTACACCGACTTTTTGTGAAAATGAATTTAGGCTTTGAAAAATTAATAAAATTAGGGAGATTTTTCTCATGGTAATTAAAATATTTGGTGGATAAAAATTTAAAAATTGTATTTCCAACAAACTTAATAAAATAGGTGTATTTCCCAAAATAATTTTTTACAGTAAAAATTCCCATGTTCCCCCTTTATACTCCAAAAAGGAATAATCGAATTTTTTCAATTTATTTAACAATGCTATCGGTTATCCTTTTGCCTCTTTTAATGCATTTTTTAACCTTAGTAAAACGCTGTAAGTGACTTACTATTACACTGCGACACGAGTTGCTGTCTCGATATATTTACATACAAAATGAAACAATTTTTAAACGAAGATTTCCTTCTCCAAACCTCTACCGCCAGCCGACTTTATCATGAGTTTGCTAAGGATATGCCCATTATTGATTATCACAATCACTTACCGCCCGACCAAATTGCGGGCAATAAGAATTTTGAAAATCTAACGCAAATTTGGCTTTACGGTGACCACTATAAATGGCGTGCCATGCGAGCCAACGGTATAAATGAAAAGTTTTGTACAGGCAACGGAACAGATTTTGAAAAATTTGAAAAATGGGCCGAAACGGTACCTTATACGATGCGTAATCCATTATATCATTGGACGCATTTAGAATTACAACGTTATTTTGAGGTTTACGAAACGCTTAGTCCGAAGAATGCTAAGAAAATTTACGATGAATGTTCGGCTAAAATTCAATCGACTGAGTTTTCGGTGAGAAGTTTATTGTCGAAAATGAACGTAGAAATTGCTTGCACGACCGATGATCCCACGGATTCATTGGAACATCATCAGGCAATTATTAAAGATGGAAAGGTTACAACGAAGGTTTTACCAACTTTTCGTCCTGATAAATATATTTTGATTGAGAATCCTAATTTTTCGGATTACGTCCAAAAATTAGGTTCGGTCACCAATATTGAGATTGATTCTTACGCTGAATTATTAAAAGCACTTCGTTCAAGGGCGGATTTCTTTGCCTCTTTGGGTGGACGATTAGCCGATCATGGTTTGGAGCAAATTTATGCCATAAATTTTACGGAAGAAGCGGCCAATAGCGTATTTAGAAAAGTAATTTCAAAACAAAATATCTCGTCTCAAGAAGCCCTAACTTATAAATCTGCCATTCTTCATGCTTTGGGCGTGATGTACCATGAATTGGGTTGGACGCAACAATTTCACTTGGGCGCTTTACGAAACAACAACAGTCGTGCTTTACGTACGTTAGGTCCAGATACCGGTTGGGATTCGATTGGCGACTGGTCGCAAGCACAGGGATTATCCAAATTTTTAGGCCGTTTAGATGAAAATGACCAATTGGCAAAAACCATTATTTATAACCTCAATCCGAGAGACAATGAATTATTAGCCACGATGATTGGTAATTTCAACGATGGCTCAATCGCTGGAAAAATTCAATTTGGTTCTGGTTGGTGGTTTTTAGACCAAAAAGACGGCATGGAACGCCAAATGAATGCCCTTTCAAACATGGGACTTTTGAGCCGTTTTGTGGGTATGCTTACCGATTCACGGAGTTTCTTATCATTTCCTAGACACGAATATTTCCGTAGAATCCTTTGTAATCTTTTGGGTAACGAAATTGAAAACGGAGAATTACCAAATGACATTGAATGGATTGGGCAGATGGTTCAAAATATTTGTTACAACAACGCAAAAGAATATTTCAAATTTTAGTTGCCCTTAAGCGTCGGTCACCCTAACCTCCAAAGGGGAGTTGGAATATGAATTATAGTACTCGAAATATTAAAAATCTCACAAATTAAAATCGGTCTCAAATTCCCCCTTCGGGGGCTAGGGGGCTTCTTATTCTCATGCAAACCACAATGGGTAAATATCGCTGGACAATTTGTAGTCTGGTCTTTTTTGCAACCACAGTCAATTATCTTGACCGGCAAGTAATTAGCCTTTTGAAATCTGTTTTATCAACAGATTTAAAATGGGATGATGGTGATTACGCCAATATTGAAATCACTTTCAAGATTTTCTATTCTTTCGGAATGCTCATTGCAGGAAGTATCGTTGATAAACTTGGCACGAAAAAAGGGTACGCTTGGGCAACGGGGCTTTGGAGTTTAGCCGCTATCGGACACGCCTTTGCCAGTTCCGCATTTGGCTTTATGATTGCTCGTGCCGCTTTGGGCGTTACCGAAGCCGGAAATTTCCCAGCGGCGATTAAATCAACGGCCGAATGGTTTCCTAAAAAAGAAAGAGCTTTAGCGACGGGTATTTTTAATTCAGGTACTAACATTGGGGCAATCGTTGCACCACTTTCCGTACCTCTTATTGCGGTATATTGGGGTTGGCAATGGGCGTTTATTATTACGGGTTTAATTGGATTTCTTTGGTTAGTCTTATGGAATATTTACTATACTTCGCCAAAGGATTCTAAGAAATTAAGTAAAGAAGAATACGACTATATTCACTCGGATAAAGAGGAAGAAGAAAATATAAAAAAAGAAGAAAAAGTGCCTTGGATTAAGCTTTTGGGCTTTCGTCAAACGTGGGCTTTTGCTTTGGGTAAATTCTTGACTGACCCAGTTTGGTGGTTTTATCTTTTCTGGTTGCCCGATTTTTTACAAAGCGAATACAAACTTACTTTGCTCCAAATCGCCTTTCCAGTAGCGGTAGTTTATATCATTTCGACGATCGGAAGTATTGGTGGTGGCTATTTGCCAATGGCATTAATTAACAGAAATATGCCCGTTTTCAAAGCACGCAAAACATCCATGTTGATTTTTGCTTTTTTTGTAATTCCCGTTATTTTCTCACAAGTGGCCGGAAAAGTAAATATGTGGTTTGCCGTTTTAGTGATTGGCATAGCCGCAGCAGCGCACCAAGCGTGGAGTGCAAATATTTTCACCACGGTTTCGGATATGTTTCCTAAGAAAGCAACGGCTTCAATCGTAGGAATTGGTGGAATGGCAGGTGGTTTGGGCGGTATTTTGTTAACTTGGGCAGTACAAAAAAATATGTTTGTTTACTACCGAAGCATAAACCAAATCGAAACGGCTTATTATATTATGTTCGCCATTTGTGCGGGAGCTTATTTATTGGCTTGGGTGATTATGCACCTTTTAGTACCCAAAATGGACAAAGTAGATATTTAAACATCCGTTTAGTTGATATCAATGAAAGTAGAAGAGCAGAAAGGCTCTTCTACTTTCATTTAAGAGAGTATTAATTCTATTTTTTATAAATCCTGTTTATTTATGAGACGTTTTATTTTCTTACTAATTTTGATTACCTGCTTCCAAACCATTAATGCTCAAACCAACTGGTCGGAGCGGATGGCCAATGCCATGATGGAAACGCATAAAGATTCTATTACGTACAAAGAAGAAGGAAAATTTGCTCGTTGGGATTACGAACAAGCCGTTCTGCTGAAAGCCCTCGAACGAGTTTGGACTCGTACTGGCGATGGAAAATATTACCAATTCATCTTAAAAAATATGGATTCCTATGTCAACGACAAGGGTGAAATCAGAACCTATAAAGGCGAACAATTTAATATTGATAACATCACTGGTGGACGTTCTTTGTTGATGCTTTATCGTGAATCAGGCAAAGAAAAATTTAAGTTAGCCGCCGATTTATTAAGAAATCAACTCAAAAATCAACCTCGCACCAAAGAAGGAGGATTTTGGCACAAAAAGATTTATCCCAATCAAATGTGGTTGGACGGTTTGTATATGGCCGAACCATTTTATGCTGAATACAGTAAAGCATTCAACGAAACTCCCAATTTTGATGACATAGCCAGTCAATTTATTTGGATGGAAAAACACGCCAGAGACTCCAAAACTGGTCTTTTATATCACGGTTGGGATGAAAGTAAAGAACAAAAATGGGCGAATAAAACCACTGGAACTTCACCAAATTTTTGGGATAGAGCGTTGGGTTGGTACGTGATGGCTTTGGTTGATGTGTTAGATTCATTTCCAAAAGACCACCCAAAACGGCCAGAATTAATGGCTATTTATCAAAGATTGATGCCTGCTATTGTCAAATATCAAGACCCAAAAGAAGGATGTTGGTATCAGGTTGTGGATAAAGTGAATGGCAAAGGCAATTATATGGAAGCTTCCGGAACGGCTATGTTTGTCTACGGGCTTGCCAAAGGTGTACGAATGGGCTATTTAGATAAATCTTATCTTCAATATGCCAAAAATGGTTATCAAGGAATGTTGAAAAACTTTATCACAACCGATGCTAAGGGAGTTCCTCATTACGAAAAAGTAGTTTTGGTAAGTGGCTTGGGCGGAAATCCTTATCGTGATGGTAGTTATGAATATTACCTAAAAGAACCCATTCGAAGAGATGATTTAAAAGGCGTTGCGCCCTTCATCATGGCGAGTGTTGAAATGGAAATTTCCACAGAACAAAGCGTAGGAAAAGGCAAAAAGGTAGGATTAGATTATTATTTTAATCATGAATTCAGAAATACAAACGACGGAAAAACGGAACGCTTCCATTATACGTGGGAAGATGAAAAAGATTCGGGTTATTCGCTTTTAGGGAATATTTTTGAAAACTACGGAGCAACCTTAAAAAGCGTCCCGGAAGCACCAAGAGCCAATAATTTAAAAGATTTGGATGTATATATCATCGTTGACCCTGATAATAAAAAGGAAGCAGCTAAGCCAAATTTCATAGCGAAGGAAGATATCGAAAGCATTGAAAAATGGGTAAAAGCAGGTGGAACCTTAGTGATGTTGGCTAATGATTCTGCCAATGTAGAATTGACCCATTTTAACCAATTAGCCAAAAGATTTGGAATAGAGTTTACGGATAAAAGTGTGAATATGGTAAAAAATAATGTCTATGAACAAGGGAAAGTAATGATTCCAGCAAATCACCGAATTTTCAAAGAGGTAAAGAAAATATTCGTGAAAGAATTATCCGTTTTATCGGTGAACGAACCTGCAAAAGCTTCTGTTTCGGAGGGTGGAAATGTGATTATTGCCGTTGCAAACGTTGGGAAAGGAAGAGTATTGGCCCTCGGCGACCCTTGGATTTATAATGAATATCTCAATGGAAAACGCCTTCCTTTAGAATTTGAAAACTTCAAAGCTGCCAAAAATTTGGCAGTTTGGCTGTTGAAAAAATAATTTTGTCTAAAACAATTGAAATCCCCAAAACCAATGAAGAAACTAATCTTATTATTCACATTATTTTTTGTTAATTTTTCTATCATTCAAGCCCAAACTGCCGATGAAACGAAGGTTTCCGTAGCAGTTGAAACCCTTAAAAAAGCCTTAATCGACCCCGATAAGGCTACTTTAGAAAAAATTATGCATAAAGAATTAAGCTACGGACATTCAAATGGAAATATTGAAACCCAAGCTATGTTTATTGAAGCACTGATTTCGGGAAATTCGGATTTCAAAACCATAGATTTGACCGACCAAACGGTGAAAATAGTGGGTTCAACCGCCATTGTGAGACATAAACTTTCTGCCGAAACTGCCAACAAAGGTGTGGTAGCTACTACAAAGCTAAGTGTTCTTTTAATTTTCCAAAAAATTAAAGGTAATTGGATTCTATTAGCTCGCCAAGCAGCGAAGATTGTGTAGATTAGTTAGTATTGTTTGAGATAAATTAGGAGGCTGTAAAATTTAGATTGGTGTCTATATTTTTCGGCCTCTTTTTTTGTATACTTTTGAATTAAAAAATTAATTCAAAAGTCAAAACCAATGATTTCCACATCTTTGGCACGTTATTTGTTTTTCGTTCAGCATCCTTACTGAGTCTAGTGATAACTATTCTGCCTAAGAAACAACCCGATTATGAACAAATTTTCCTACATAGCCTCTGTTGTAGCATTGCTGATTTTATTCGCTTGCGGAAATACCCATGCTCAAGCGAAATTAAAAGCAGCCAATCGTCAGTTTGAAAATCTGAGCTATATTGACGCCATTCGTCTTTATGAGGAGTTTCTTCGTGAGGTAAAAGACCCTGTTCAGCGAGGAGAAGGACTAAAAAAACTCGCTTATTCCTACCGC
>JBBAKZ010000071.1:9000-10421 GCA_040403275.1 Arcicella sp.
AAAATGCAGGATTCTCGTAATGCGGAACGGGCTTACGCTGACCTTATACGAGATTATCCAGCCGTAGAATCGGAGAATTATCTCTATTACGCCCAAGCATTAGCTTCCAATCAGAAATATAAGGAATCACAAAAATATTATTCTATTTATGGAGAAAAACAAACGACCGATTTAAGGGCAAAGCGTAATACCATTGCCTTAATGGATATGGGACGTTTTTATCGTGATTCCTCCTCTTATAAAGTTCAGTATCTTCCGATTAATTCACGTCAAGCAGATTTCAGTCCGATGTTTTACAAAGGAGGGCTGGTATTTTGTTCTGCCCGAGATGAATCAGGCGGTATAAAAAGAGTGTTCGGTTGGAATCAAACCCCATTTTTAGATTTGTATTATGCTCAAGATACATCGCAATTAAGTATTCGTAATGGCTTACAAACAGCACAAGCTTTAGGAGGCATGTCAGCGAGTAATTCCGAAGCACCCGCTGTCGTTCCAGAAGGTAAATTAACTAAAATCGAAGAATTTAGTCGGGTTTTGAATACGAAATATCACGAAGGACCCAGGTCATTTTTCAAGGGAGAACAAAAAGTAGTCCTTACCCGAAATAATTATAACAAAGGAAAAGCCCGAGAATCGAAAGATGGTACTAATCGTTTGAAACTTTACACCGCAGATTTGAAAGGAAATGCTTGGGGAAATGTGAAAGAAGTACCTTTCAATTCAGACGAATATTCAACGGGACACCCAGCACTCTCGCCCGACAATACAAAAATGTATTTTGTCTCGGATATGCCAGGAGGCTACGGAGGGACAGATTTATACATCGTTGAATATGATAATGGCAGTTGGGGAACACCCGTAAATTTGGGCAAAGAAATCAATACCGAAGGCAATGAAATGTTCCCGTATGTTGATGAAGTGGGTAATTTATATTTCTCATCAGACGGACACGAAGGCATTGGAGGACTAGACATTTTTTATGCCGAAATGAAGGAAGGAATTGCCCTCAAAGGTGTTACCAATTTAGGCGCTCCTTTAAATTCAGAAAAAGATGATTTTGGTTTAATTACCGACGTAGGACGTAATTCGGGCTTTTTTGCATCTAACCGCAAAAGAGGAATTCATGACGATAATATTTACAGTTTCCGAAGAGAATGTCGCCCTTTGAATTTGATAGTTTATGATGCAGCCACCAAAACACCCCTCGAAAATGTAGATATCAGAAGTGTAATCAACGGTGAAAATCAAGATTTAAAAGTTTCGGGCGTGGATGGTTCAACTTCTATTTGTTTACAGTCAGCCTCTGAATATGAATTCAAAGCCATAAAAGAAGGCTACCAAATGAGTTCGATTGCGTATTCAACAAAAAGTAATACAGGACAGCGAACCACTTTGGAGATGTTTTTAGAAAAATCGAATTC
>JBBAKZ010000072.1:0-10403 GCA_040403275.1 Arcicella sp.
TTAGAACTATGTTTTTAAAGCAAAAATCTAAACTTCCCAATGAAGTTGCGATTGATGTTCAGAATTTGCCAGAATCTTGGATTGAATACGTTGTAATTGGTTCAATGTTAGGAGGTTATGATTTAGACTTATACAAAACAGAAGGAAGAAAAACGTTTCCCGTATTTGAAAAAGAGGGGATTATTAATATTTTTTCTACGGCAGAAACTGCCGAAAAAGCAATCGCCCGAGGTAAAGCCATTTCAAAGACGCAGATGCAAATGTTTGATTTGATGAATGCGCCAGCCAATAAAAAAACACCGTATATTTTAGCAAAATGGGCGATAGATTCGGGTAAAAAGTTTGATTATTCTGTAACGATTTTAGAGAAACAACAACTTAAATCTCAGAAATTGGATGCTCTTTTGGCGGTTGGACAAGGCAGTGAACACCCGCCAGTTTTGATTATCATGGAATACAAATCGCCCGAAGCTAAGCAAAAAATTGGTTTGGTAGGTAAAGGCGTAACGTTTGATACGGGTGGGATATCGATAAAATCTTCTACCAATATGCACCTTATGAAGTCGGATATGGGCGGAGCAGCGGCCGTTTTTGGCACGATTGAATTAGCGGCAAAGTTGAAATTGCCCGTGCATTTGGTGGGTATTGTGCCCGCCTGTGAGAATTCGGTGGATGGAAAATCTTTCAAACCCAGTGATGTAATTGGCTCCTATTCGGGTAAAACCATTGAAATTATTGATACGGATGCGGAGGGAAGATTGATTTTGGCGGATGGTCTAAATTATCTTGTAAAAAACTACCAACCCGATACGATGATTGATTTGGCCACGCTCACGGGTAGCTGTGTGGCCACTTTGGGCTATCATGCCGCAGGAATGTTTACCAATAATGATGAATTAGCACAAAAGCTCACAAAATCCGCCGACCAAACCGGCGAAAGACTTTGGCGTTTACCACTGTGGGATATTTACAAAGAAGATATTGCCTCCGATATTGCCGATGTTCGTAATTATTCGGGCAAACCCATGGCAGGAGCCATTTCAGCCACCAAATTTTTGGAAGTGTTTACCGAAAATCATCAAAATTGGGCTCATCTCGACATTGCAGGAACAGCTTTTGGTGACGTAGAATTCGCTCCGCAACGCACAGGAACCGCTTTTGGCGTTAGATTGCTGTTGGCATTTTTGGAAAAAGAAGTTTAGATTATTGATTTTCAAGGTTTTAATTGGTATGTTTATATTTACGAAAGATAGGTTTTCAGCACTTCTCGAAAGTAATTTACCCGTAATGGATATTGTTTCGAGAAATTTATTACTCAAAAATATTCGATTTCCTTTTATTCCGCAATCGAAAATCATAAATCCAAAATCTAAGCCATGTCTCAACCGCTCTCATTTCTCTGTATTTCCACCTTTTTTAAAGGTAATGAATTCCTTCGTTCTTGCAAGCAAGCGGGAAATACCGTTTATCTTTTAACCAATAAGAAATTAGAACATAAACCTTGGGTTCGGGAATATATTGACGAAGTTTTTTACGTAGAAGAAAATTCCGATGGCTCGTTTGAGATGGACGAAATTATTTTGGGACTTGCCTACATGATGCGCTCGAAAAAAGTCGATAGAATTGTGGCATTAGACGATTTCGATGTTGAAAAAGCAGCTCATCTGCGTGAACATTTTCGCATTCCAGGCATGGGACAAACCACTAGTCGACATTTCAGAGATAAGTTGGCCATGCGTATGAAAGCGCAAGAAGCGGGTATAAAAATACCGATGTTTGCTAGTCTTTTCAATGACCAAGATGTTTTTGAATATACCCAAAAAGTAAATTTTCCAGTCGTAGTAAAACCACGCTCAGAAGCTTCAGCAACGGGTATCAAGAAGGTTCATACTGCCGACCAATTATGGCAGGTAATCCATCATCTTGGCGACCGTCGGCATGAATATTTGGTTGAGCAATTCCGCCCTGGTGATGTTTTTCACGTTGATTCTTTATCGTTGCATGGAAAGATTATTTTTAGTCGATGCAGTCAATATCTTTCAACCCCAATGGAGGTTGCTCACAGCGGGGGAATCTTTCGCTCGGTGACGGTACCTTATGATTCAGAGGATGAGAAAGCCTTGCGAAAAGTCAATGAGGAAGTAATGAACGCTTTTGGCATGAATTATTCGGCCAGTCATTCTGAATTTATTAAAGACCAAGAAACGGGAGAAATTATCTTTTTGGAGACGGCTTCACGAGTGGGAGGAGCGAATTTAGCCGAAATGGTTGAGGCTTCATCGGGCATAAATTTATGGCGTGAATGGGCAAAAATTGAAACCGCCATGGCGAAAGGAGAAAGTTACGATTTGCCCAAATTTCAAAATAATTATTCGGGGATAGTGATTTCTTTATGCAGTCACGAATGTCCTGATACGGAGAGTTTCAACGACCCAGAAATCTATTGGCGAATGGAAATGGAGCATCATATTGGTTTTATCGTGAAAGCAGATAACCGAGAACGAATTATTGAATTATTAGATAATTATTCGCAAAGGATTTACGAAAGTTTTCATGCTTCCGCTCCTGTATCTAATTAAAAGGAGTAATGGATAAAGGTATATAGAGGGAGCTGTGAAAGAAGAAATATCTGATAAATCTTCTCCAATCACCTTTTTCCCTGTCTCATTTTATCCTTCCCTCCTGCGAAGCAAAAGGCTACTTCCGTTTATAAGCGTACAAATTTACAGGAATAAAATTAGGACCAGTCTCACTTATCGTATAATAACTTGAACCATCTTGAGCAAAACAAACGCCTTCGCCCTGCGGTTCAGCCGTGTATGGAAGCATTGTTGGGGTGCGTTTCAAAGCATCGGGAATGCTTTCATTCGTATTTCTTCGCCAATGAAAAATTTGCAGATAATTTTTAATAATTATTTCCTGATTATCAACCGAAATATTTCCATCTGTAATATAACTAGGCGTACCTGGAATATTCGAAAAATTCAGTTCTTGCACGAATTCAGCGGTGGTAGTTTGGGTATAAGATTGTGGATAAGACAATTTGTACAAGCGTTTGCTATTCTCACGTTTGCTAATAATAAAAATATCTTTGGAAACCTGATCAATCAAAAAACATTCTGCATCTCTTGGTCCGTCGGGATATTTGTAGGTAATTTTTTGGACGTTTTGTAGCGTTGTATATTGAGCGGTAGTTGCCGTAATATCAGGTTCTGGAACTCTATAAATTGCCGACTCGGCATGAACGGCGTTATTATCACCAATTTCTCCAACATAAAGATAAGAGCCTTCAGGAAATTGAGCCATTGAAATTGCTTCCCAATCACGATTAGTGGCACCTTCTAAATTAAATTCACGGGTGCCTTTGCCGTTAGTATCTAACAAGAAAATGCGATTTCTATCACCACTGTCATTGTGCGTCCATAAAAAGCCCTTATTTCGATAGCTTGCTACTATTCCAGAGGCTTCTTGAATTTGTCCAACATTTTCAATTACGCCCAAATCTTGAGAGTCATTAAAACTATCAATCGGTGTTATCATTTTTGTACACGACAAACAAAATATTACTAAGAGGTATTTTTTCATGATTTAATATTTTACGAAAGTTCTCGGCTTACTTCATCAATCTCAACTTTCGGAGTAACTTTTACTTTTTTAATTCTTCGAGTATCTACGGAAGAAATTCTAAACTTAAACTTCTGATATTCAATTTCTTCTCCTGCATAAGGCAACCTTGTGAACAATTCAATCATCAATCCACCCAATGACTCGCTATTACCACGAACTTTGTCGAAATAATCATTTTCAATATCTAAGGCTCGGCACACGTCGTTTAGGGCAACTTTCCCTTCAAATTCATAAGAACCGTCAATTAGTTTTACGTATCCTAAATCTTCCACATCTGATTCATCATGAATATCACCAACAATTTCTTCGATAATATCTTCCATCGTTACAATGCCCTCCGTTTCGCCGTATTCATTCACCACTACTGCCATGTGAACTCGTTTTTCTTGAAAATCGTATAGCAAATCATCAATTTTTTTGCTTTCAGGAATGAAGTAGGTAGTTCTTATTAATTCTTGCCATTTAAAATTTTCATCTTTATCAATATGTGGTAAAAGGTCTTTCATGTATAAAACACCGTCAATTTTATCAATGGTTTCTTTGTAAACTGGTACCCGAGAATAACCAGATTTATTGATTTTATCCATTAATTCATGAAAATCGTAATTAATATCAAAAGCGGTAATATCTCTTCGAGAACGCATCACACTTTTGGCAGAAATACTTCCGAAATTGACAATTCCTTTCAAGATGTCTTTTTCTTGTGCGGTTGTGTCTTTGCCCGTGGTAATTTCTAAGGCATGGTTCAATTCATCCGCCGTAATACTGTAACCTTTACGTTCCACTCGTTTTTCGATAATGTTGCTAATCCCTAATAATACCGATGAAAGTGGCGAGAAAATGGTTGTTGCTACATAAATTAATTGAGCCGTAATTTTGGCAAAACGCAAATTATTTTGCTGAGCCCACACTTTTGGAATTAATTCTCCAAAAAAAGTAATGATAAATGTTACGCCTACTAATAAAATTAAGGTTGCCACGAGTCCTTCCTTTTCCTTTTCACCCATAATTTCCTCCGTCATGTACGTGGCGATGGTAATGAAAGTAATGTTAACTAAGTTGATGAAAATCAGGAGAGTGGCTAATAATTGCTGGGGTTTATCCAACAATTTCGCAATGGTTCTTTCACTACCGCTTTCGCTTTCACGACAAGCGGCACGTTCTTCGGCTGAGAGAGAAAAAAAGGCAACTTCCGAACCCGCTAATAAAGCAGAAAGAAGCAATAGACCCAACAGAACCAAGGCATTGATTCCGTATACGCTGTAGGAAGAGGTGCTTTCAACTTGTGCTAAAAGCACCAAAATCGGGTGAGGTTCGTCGGATAATCGTGTTTCCAAAATAGTTTTATTAAAGTTTAAGGTTATTGGGGTTAAATTTTATGGAGATTTATTTCTGCAAATCTAACCCCTATAACCTTCGAATAATTAAAATGGCAAATCGTCACTTGCATCTCCGCCATTTTTTGCATCAAATTCCGGTACAGGAGTTACGACTCGTTCTGGGGTAGGACGAGAGACTTGTGCCTGTGGAGCAGCTTGACTTTCTGGTGGAGTAGTATTACCTCCGTTTTTACTACCAACTAAGGTCAAAGAGGTGCCCCTAATTTTTACTATTTTACGAGCCACACCTTCTTTGTCGGTGTACTCTTCGGTTCTAATTTTACCCTCCACGTAGGCAGAATCGCCCTTGTGGAGATATTGTTCAGCAATATTTGCCAAATTATCCCAAAGCTCAATTCTGTGCCATTCGGTTTGTTCAACTCGAACGCCTTCCTTGTTATTGTACGATTCAGAAGTGGCAATACTGAATGATGCAACTTTTGAGCCACTTGGTAGAGAACGAACCTCTGGATCTGATCCGAGATTTCCTAGTAGAATTACTTTGTTTACGCCTGCCATGGTTGTAGTTTGTTTAAATTTTCATGAATTTACTGAATTTGCTAAAATTTACCTTAGTTTTTAATGGATAAGTTATCTAATAATCTTTGAATTATTTTTAAAATTAATAATTCTTTAGTAATTATCGAATTTATTTGGTTATAAAAATAAAAGACGTCAAATAGTTATTTACCAAAGTTGATTTGGGCAAATCATCCACTTCATTAAGCGAATACCACCTAAAACCCGCAGGTAAATTTACCACAAATTCAGGATAAATTTCAATATGCCAGAACTTTGTTTGAATCTTCTGGTGCGTCAAAATATGGACGTAAATAATTGATTCTTTCTTAATTATAGAATTTTTCAATAAATCATTTAGAAAAATATCACCCGAAATAATATCTTCCAAAGAATCTGTATTTTCCGCTAACTCTTTTAAATAAAAATCATACATACCCGACCACACATCTTTGTGTGTACGCTCGTGCATGGCAAAATTACGGTTTTGTTCAATGACAAAATAATTAAAAAACCTTTCTCTAACTTTTATTTTCTTAGATTTGACTGGCAAGCTGCCCACTCGTCCCGTAGCATTCGCTACACATTCAAGCGACAGAGGACAAAACATACAATTAGGTGATGATGGTGTGCATTGAATGGCTCCAAACTCCATAATTGCCTGATTGTGAATATCACAATTTTGATTGGGCAGTACTGTTTCTGCAATTTTTGTAAATACCTTTTTGGCCTCATGGCTGGCAATGTCTGTCGTTTCTCCAAATACCCTTGAAAGCACTCTGTAGACGTTCCCATCCAGTACTGCTACTTTTTCACTAAAAGCAAAAGAGGCGATTGCAGCTGCGGTATAGGTACCGATTCCTTTTAATTTCAGCAGTTCATCGTAAGTATTTGGAAATTTCCCCTTGTAAATTTCCACCACCATTTTTGCGGTTGTATGTAAATTTCTCGCCCTCGAATAATAGCCCAAACCCTGCCATAGTCGTAGCACATCCTTCTCCTCTGCCGCAGCCAAATCTTGAACTGTTGGGAAGGCTTCAATAAATTTAAAATAGTACGGCATTCCCTGAACCACCCGAGTTTGTTGAAGTATAACCTCAGAAAGCCAGATAAAGTAAGGATTATTAATATTCCGCCAGGGCAAATCACGTTTGTGCGTTTCGTACCAAGCAGTTATTTTTTGCGAGAAAAAAAGGTGATGCATTAATTGTGTATAAAAGATTTTAAAATGAAATACAGATTTTAAATTAAGCCCTAATTTTGAATTTTAATTCCCGAATTACTTCAAAATATAAACTACCTCTTATTTACGAAATTGCCAAATGTCTAACAATTAAGCATTTACAAAAAAAAACTGGCATATTTATTTTTTTGTTTCTTTCATAATTAAAATCAAAGCCTTACCTTTGTGTCCCCTAAGAATAGAGGGGGTCTGGGAATAATCGTAAAAGTTCATTAACGTTAGGTTAATGCGTTCATTATCAGGAAAGTAACGAAAAAACCATTATCGTTCAATATTTTTTTAACTTAAAATTTTCAACAAGTGACTAAGGCAGACGTAATCGTAGAAATTTCAGACAAAACTGGCATCGACAAAGCAGATGTATCAAGTGCAATTGAGTCGTTTTTCTCAGTAATTAAAGACAATCTCGCAAAAGGAGAAGCAGTTTATGTAAGAGGATTTGGTAGTTTCGTAAACAAAAAGAGAGCGCATAAGATTGCTCGTAATATCTCGAAAAATACTACAATTGAGATTCCAGAACATTTTATCCCAAGTTTCAAGCCTGCAAAAACATTCGTTGAGCAAGTGAAATCTAACGCAAAATAATTCAGTTATTAGTCGGGCGGCGTACCGCTATTAGTTGTTAGTTGCTAGTTAGTAGATGTTTTAAAGTCCAATAATTAATAACTAACAACCAATAATTAACCTCAAAAAATGCAAAAGTCTTTTATCGCAATCATTGTCATAGCAATTGCCACAATCGGCGGTCTATACAGTCTTCCGAAAGTAGTTGTGGATAATGACAAAAAGACCCTCCAACAACCCGCAAAAGAAAACGCTGCAGCCACTGCTAATCGTGATAAAAATGTAAAATCTGATGCCCCAACGGTCACAGAAAATCATACAGAATCATTAAGTCCAGCACAGCAAAAAGCGATTAGCAGTTTGAAGGATAATTACACCAAAAGTACTGGTAAAAGCAAGATTATTGCTGCCGATGCTTTAATTTCGCAATTCGTACAATATACTCGCTTTGATAGTGCAGCCTATTATGCCAATGAAGTAGCTAAAATTGAGCCTTCGGAAAGTAATTTAATGAAAGCAGGAGGGTTATATTATGAAGCCTTTACTTATGCCCTCGAAAGTGATAAGACCGTGAAAATGGGAGAATTAACCAGAGGAATTTATCAAAAAGTATTGGATAAAAACCCGAATAATCTCTTAGCTAAAACCAATATGGCAATGACCTATACTGCCACCCAAACGCCCATGCAGGGGATCATGATGTTGCGAGATGTGATTGCAAGGGAACCAGATTATGAACCTGCGTTGTTTAGTCTAGGAATACTATCGATACGGTCGAACCAATTTGGAAAAGCCGTTGACCGTTTCAAACAAATTCTTAGAAATAATCCTGCTAATTTAAAGGCAGCACTAAATTTGGGTTATTGTTTGGCAGAATTGGATAGAAAAGAAGAAGCACAGCAAATTTTAGAGAAAGTCCTCGCTAGTAGCAAAGACCCTCAAGAAAAAGCCGCCGCCAACGATATTTTATCAAAAATCAAGTAAGGTTTAATACGGGATTTAGTAATCGACTAAAAACGAATACAAACATTAAAAATAAATTATTTAACATTTAAAACTTTTAAAATCATGCCTTGCGGAAAGAAAAGAAAGGGACACAAGATCTCAACGCACAAAAGAAAAAAGCGTCTTAGAAAGAATAGACACAAGAAGAAATAGATTAGGGATTAGGGCTTAGGAGTTAGGGGTTAGAGTTTAAATTGCTACAATTGATCTCTCATATCCTAAATCCCAACCCCCTACCCCTTAATAAAAAAACAGGCAAAATTCACAAAATGAAATTTGCCTTTTTTTGTTGTTTTTGTGAGATTGTTGTCTTGAAGAAATAATTTAATTGCTTAACAATTTAATTATCAGTTGTTTAAGTGATTATCGGTTATGACATTTGGTAAAAATAGGTATTAGGTCGCAGATGTTAGGTAAAAACTAATATACTAATTTTGGATACGTAATTATTCATCTTCCTTCTAATAAATCCAAGCACGTCACCCACATTTAAAAGTCAATCTAAGAAAAATATTATAGACAAATTTTTTCCTTTAATTATTTATTTAGGGGTTAGGAATTGGGATTTAGGAGTTAAGGTTCAGTATCAATGCAGAATATTTGATTAATCCAAAACTTATCATTTCCATTAATCTTTCAGTAATAATTTTCCTAATTCAGAAATCGAATGCTCTTTTTCTTAATAGGCTCGAACGTATCTATAATTAATTGATTATTAGCGATTTATCTCAACACTCACTTCGACATATCTTCTCATTCTATCATTTCTAAATGCTTAATTCACCTGTGAGTAACGAATTAATTATCAATTCGACTCCCAAAGGTGATCGCATTGCTTTGTTGCAAGACAAACGCATTGTGGAGTATCACTTAGAGGAGTCCGAGCCACACTTTTCTGTTGGAGATATATATCTCGGAACGGTTAAGAAGATGGTTACGGGATTGAATGCAGCCTTCATTGATATTGGCTACGAAAAGGATGCTTTTCTCCATTATCACGATTTAGGCCCAAACGTCAATTCCTTGAACAAATTTACCAAGGAGGTTATCGCCGAAAGAATCAAATCTGGGCGTTTAGATAACTTCAAATTAGAGCCAGAGATTGATAAGCACGATAAAATTGACAAAGTATTAAGTAAAAATACGTTGGTTTTAGTGCAAGTCGTCAAAGAACCTATTTCAACAAAAGGACCACGTTTGTCTTGCGATATTTCGATTGCTGGACGTTATACGGTACTGGTTCCTTTCTCGAATGGGGTGAATATCTCGAAAAAAATCACGGCAAAAACCGAACGCCAACGTCTGCAAAGATTGATGTCATCGATTAAGCCAGCCAATTTTGGGGTAATTGTTAGAACAGTCGCAGAAGGCAAAGAAGTGGAGGAATTGGATAAAGACCTCCGTGAATCAATTGCTAAATGGGATGCGGGAATGGCAGCTCTGAAAACAGCCAAACCTCGTGAAAAAATAATTGGAGAAATGAGTCGGGCAACATCCATGTTGCGTGATTTATTGAATGAAGATTTTGATAGTGTAGTGGTCGATACGCCAGAATTGTATCAAGAAGCTCGTAATTATGTCTTGAATATTGCCCCTGACAAAGAAAAAATTGTCAAGTTGCACCAAGGTAAAACGAAGGTTTTTGAACAATTAGGAATTGAGAAACAACTCAAAATGCTGTTTGGACGATCAGTAAGCTTGCCACAAGGCGGCTATCTAATTATCGAACACACGGAAGCATTGCACGTAATTGACGTCAATTCGGGTAATAAATCCAATAGTGAGGCAGACCAAGAAGCTACGGCTTTAAGTGTCAATCGTGAATCAGCGAAAGAAATAGCTCGTCAGTTGAGGTTACGTTATATGGGTGGAATTATCGTCATCGACTTTATTGATATGAAAAAAGCTGAAAATAAAAAGCTGATTCAGGATGTCATGAAAGGAGAAATGAAAACCGACCGCTCGAAATACACAATTTTGCCTTTAACTAAGTTTGGTTTGATGCAAATTACCCGCCAACGAGCACTTCCAGAAAGGAATGTGGTAACGGCCGACAATTGCCCAAC
>JBBAKZ010000073.1:0-9364 GCA_040403275.1 Arcicella sp.
AGCCGCCACCTTTGAAGACTCTCCTCTATCAAGTTTTCCTTTGGGCAAATCCCACGTTTTTAATCGATACATCATCAAAATTTGACCAAATTCGTTCTGAACAATTCCTCCCGCCGCTTTTACCACCGAATATTGCGCTTTTATTAATTCTTCCGTTTCTCTTTTATTAACAGTAATCAAGGTAATTGATTGCAAATGAGGCAATTGGAGGGATTTTATAATCGTAAAAAGTCGATTAATGGTGGGTGTTAGCACATTAATTATCATCACATGACCTTCTAGATTTTGCGGCAATATCGCTTCCAACTGGGCATCAATCAAATGGTCAAAATCGGTTGTAGATAAAGTCTGCGCTTTTTTATGGCCGATTATTTTGATAATAAATTCGTTAATAAATATAATCATGATTATAATGCTAAGTTCTTGGTTGATTAATCTAAGTTATGAAAATATCTAAATTTTTGGGAATAGAATCTAATCTATTGGTTTTGAGATTCTTATGAAAAAAAGACCAACAAAACCGAGAACCCAGAACTTAGCACTAAGAACTTCAAGACAACAAAATTAAACTTTTGACGCGAAACTTTACAGAGACTTTCTAATTTTGCAAGAAGATTTAATAAAACAATCCAATGCAACAACGTACTCTTTCAGAAAATGTAGCTTCTATGTTACTCGAAGTCAAAGCCGTCAGACTTAATCCTGATCGCCCTTTTAAGTGGGCATCGGGTTGGAATTCCCCCATTTATTGTGATAATCGAATTACGCTTTCATATCCTAAAGTTCGCTCGGCGATTAAAAATGGATTGGCTTCTGCCGTGCAAGCTTATTTTGGCGAGGTTGAAATTATTGCTGGCGTAGCAACTGCTGGAATTGCTCAAGGTGCTTTGGTGGCAGATTGGTTAGAATTGCCTTTCTGTTACGTTCGCCCAGAGCCTAAAAAACATGGCATGGGCAATCAAATTGAAGGCCATATCAAATCTGGTCAGAAAGTTGTGCTGATTGAAGATTTAGTATCCACGGGTGGCAGTTCTTTGAAAGCCGTTGATGCCTTGCGTGAGGCGGGTGCGAATGTGTTGGGGATGGTATCAATTTTTACCTACGGAGTTGAAATTGCGACGACTAACTTTGCCGAAAAAAATTTGAAATTTTATTCGTTGAGTGATTACGATACCTTGATAAGTGAAGCCGTTAAGCAAAGATATGTATCTGAAAGTCAATTAATAACGCTTCATGAGTGGCGAAATAGTCCTTCGGAATGGAAGGTGTAATTAAGGTTGATGATTTCTCTATTGGTGAAGTTTTTGGGTAATATAAAGGCTTAATTAAAAGGTAAAAATAATTTTTCCTGAAAGGACTTGTTGACTGAAAAAGTCTGTAAGCCCTTTTTTTATTAAAAAATGTTCGTTATTCGTCTTTATTGACAAAATAAACCATCATAAAAAATACAATATTCATATTTTTTATGATGGTTTATTCTTCAAACCCCTGACCTCTAGGAACCAATTCGATATTTTTTTCCCACCAACGACCTAATATGTCCTTGAAATTCAAGATTTAATAAAAGAGATGACAATTTTGCCACGTGAATTTGTGCCTTCCAAGCCAAATCATCAATGTGCATTTCTTGATTTTTATGGAGCAATGCCATTACCGCACTTTCCTCCTCCGTAAAATTTGAAAAATCGAGTTCAGCATTTTTATGATTTTTTAATTCATGACCCTCGATATCCCAATTCAACGCTTCCACTACAGCTTTTAAACTCGTAAAAATCTGGGCTTTATTTTCTTTTATCAATTTATTACAACCCTCCGAAAACGACTTTCCAATTTGTCCAGGCACGGCAAAAACATCTCTGTGGTAATTATTAGCGTATTCTGCGGTGATTAATGCGCCTCCTTTGATGGCTGCTTCCACCACAATCGTTACGTCGGCCATACCCGCAATAATTCTATTTCGTTGCGGAAAAAATCGAGGGTCTGGTTGCGTTCCGAAGGTTTGTTCCGTCAAAATTCCCCCAATTTCTTGCATCTGAATTGACGTATTTTTATGTTGATAAGGATAAATTAAATCAATGCCACTCGCCATGACACCAATGGTCGGGACGTTATTTTTTAAACAAGATTTATGCGCAACAATATCGATTCCGTAAGCTAGTCCGCTTATAATCAATGGATTATAGGTTGATAATTCTTGGATTATGTTTTCAGTGGTTTGTTTCCCATATTCAGTTGATTGTCGAGTACCCACAATGGCAACTGTTTTTTGAGCGTTCAATTCTGCCTTTCCTTTGTAGTATAAAAGCACGGGTGAATCGTATAATTGTTTCAGCCGATTTGGATAATTTTTGTCGGTATAAAATAATAATTCAACTGCTTGTTTATCCGCTTCTTGTATGATTTTCCAAGCGTTTTCCAAGACAGTTTTATCCTGCATATTTTGCGCAATTACTTGACCAACATTCGGAATTTTGAGGAGTTTTGAAACAGGGGTTTTGAATGCCAGTTCTGCTGAACCACAATAACTAATGAGTTGACGGACAAGAACATCGCCGATTTTAGGTATAAGTGTTAGCGCAATTTGGTAGAGTTTATCGTTGGTAGTTGCCATTAATTTGTAGTTAATTTTGGTCAAAAATAGAACTCCTTTTTCATGAAAACAAATGATGGAAATTCTTGTCGTGAAATGTTATCATTGATCGTTATTTTAGCGTTGACTTATTAGCCATTATTGAGGAAGAATAATGCGCTAAAATATGTTTTCGGTCTTATCATTTCCTAAAATAATATCCAAATAATTTTCAAATTGTTAGGATATTATTTTTTATTAAATTTACTTTGCATAACAAAGTAATTTGAAAAATATGAAGCAACATCTTCAAGATCTTACAGAAATTCGTTCGATGATGGAACGCTCTTCTCGATTTATCTCCTTGAGCGGATTGTCGGGAATATCCGCTGGTGTGTTTGCGCTTATTGGAGCGTACCTTGCTTACAGGCGTATTCTCGAAGACAATGCTGGCGAGTAGTTGAATTTATCGTCCAATGCGCCACTTTTGCGGTTTATTGTGATTGACGGTATCGTTGTTTTGACATTTTCTTTGATTTTTGCTTTCTATTTTACCGCTCGTCAGACCCGCAAAAAAGGGTTAAAATTATGGGATAATACTTCCAAACGTTTATTTGTCAATATGGCAGTTCCTTTGGTGGCGGGTGGTTTTTTCTGTTTGATTCTATTGCAACAAGCGCCTCATTTGATTGATTGCGCTACCTTGATTTTCTATGGTTTAGCCTTGGTAAATGCGTCAAAATATACATTTGACGATGTTCGATACTTAGGATATATCGAAATTGCCCTCGGACTTGCTTGCGGATTTATAAACGAATGGAGGATTGGACTTTTGTTCTGGGCCATTGGTTTTGGGGTTTTACATGTTATTTATGGAATAGTAATGTACAGAAAGTATGAAGTAGCCCCCTAAGCCCCGAGGGGGTAACTTTTCTGCGAAATGGAGAATACAAAAAACTAATTGAAAAAAAATACAACCCTAACTCTCCCTTCGGGGACTGGGAGGCTTTTCTTATGAAAAATATAATCGCTGATATAAACAAATCTTTCGAAAATCGTGTACGGTTGGGCATTATGTCTATACTCATGGTGAACGATTGGGTGGATTTTGGCGACTTAAAAGATACACTTGATTTAACGGATGGCAATTTAGCATCGCACATAACGGCCTTAGAAAAGGAGAAATATATTCAAGTAAGAAAAGCCTTTATTGGTAAACGCCCGAATACTTCTTTCCAAGCCACTTCCGAAGGAAAAATGGCTTTTCAAGAGCATTTGAATGCTTTAGAGGCTTTGATTAAAGGAATGTAAAATTAAGTCTTTTTGTTAAGACTTTTATTAGAATTTTTAACTTTGAAATTCAAAGTAATTTGTTAACGATAAAATAAATATAATCATGAAAATAAAAAACATCTTCCTCTTTTTTGCCGTCATTGCATTTAGTTGCTTGTTTTATAAGCAATCTGCGGGTATCAATTTCCTAATTTTCAATCTTCTATTGATTTTCCTCTCGGGAAGAATTCAGCCTGAATTATTGAAAAAACAAAATTGGCAAATTGTTGCTTTTGGAGCGTTTCTGTCTTCGTTGATGACGGTTTGGAATAATTCAGATTTAGCCGTCATAGCCAATTTGACTTCACTAATTTTCCTGACTGGTATTTCATTTAATCCTGCTACTTCGCTGTACGTATCGGTAATTCATGGATTATTGTCTTTGTTCGTGCCATTTTTTACCAATATTATTCAATACATAGTTCGGATTTTTGACTCAAAAATTCCTGCTAAAAAAGGTGTATTTTCATTGCGGACGTCATCCATTTATATTATTCCGCTGACCATCACTTTGGTGTTTTATGGTTTATATGCTTCAGCAAACCCAGTTTTTGCAGATTTGATTAAAATACCAACGCTTAATATTTCTTTCAGCCTTATTTCATTCACTTTCTTTGGTTGGGTGATACTATCGGGTTTTTTCTCCCCTTTCGGCAATGAAATTTTAGTTAAATGGGATACTTCGAAAACGGATATTTTATCCAGAATTAGATTAAAAATAAAGAGACATTTTGGATTAACAGCCTTGAAATTGGAAAATAGAAAAGGGGTAATTATGCTTGTAATGCTCAATGTTTTACTCTTGAGTTTCAATGTTTTTGACTTTTCATCTATTCTTTCTGGCAAAAAATTACCCGATGGCATAGACTATTCCGAGTATGTCCATCAAGGGATTAACACACTGATTTTTAGCATCTTATTGGCTATTGGCATTATTCTTTATTTTTTCAGAGGAAATCAGAATTTCTACCGGATGAATCATTGGCTTGTGCGTTTGACGTATTTATGGATTTTTCAAAATGGGCTTTTACTCTTGGGCATTATCCACAAAAATCAGATTTATATTGAAGCATTTGGGTTCACCTACAAACGTATAGGCGTGTATGTTTATTTGCTTATGACTTTTGCGGGATTAGCGACCACTTTTTGGAAAGTTCGTGAGCTAAAATCCGTTTGGTTTCTCTTCCGAAAAAACGCAATGGTAGCTTATGGTTTATTGATAATCAGCAGTTTTATCAATTGGGATAGTCTGATAGCCAAATATAATATCAAGACTGCCAAGCATTTGGATGTAGGATATCTACTGAATTTGAGCGATACCGTTTTACCCGAATTACAATCCTTACTTAAAAATCCTAATATAAATTTATCTACACCAGTTGGAGATAATATCCAAAATGGTTCTGCCGTCAATTGCCATCGTTCTACACCTATTATTTCTGAGAGACAATTCATTGAAAATCAAATCATTGACTTTAAAGAAAAGTACAAAAGTAAAGAATGGCAATCTTGGGATTATGACGATTTGAGCGTTTATAAGGCTATTAATCAGGAGAAAATATGAAAGCACAAGCTATTGTTTTTGCTCCAATTACTAAGTCTTACTTGTATATGGTTGGTCATTGAAATATTGTCAAATGTTTTAATTTCACCCGAATTCTTCTTTATTTATCTAATAAGTGTGCCAATCGCTATTTTTATTCAGGCTTGCGTGGAAGTATTATTGTTATTCCTAAAAAATTGGATAGAAATAAACCTAACATCATATTTATATATTGCCTCAATTATTTGTTTAATCATTGGTATGTTTTCTTTTTACGTTAGTTCATATTTTATTTTTCAAGAAAGATTAACTGAAAGCATTGCTCTATTCTCATTCTTTTACATTTACTCAATCGGAAATGCACTGACCTACAACTACTTGTATTTCAGTAAAGTACCTAAACAATAATCTCCGGACAAGGCTGTCCGTATTACCTAGATGAAAATTTTAAATATTCCCATCAATCGTTTTAGATTGATTTTTACACTTGGCTTAATGTCGGCTTCGGCCGTTGGGCTTTTTATCCTCAAATCAGTTCTTACGCACAATTTGGCTTTATGGGGAATCAATTGGAATTTATTCTTGGCTTGGATTCCTGTATTTATCGTGATTTGGCTGGAAAATAAATTCAAAATTAATGCTTTGCAGAAATGGGAAGTCCTCGGGATAAGTTTAATTTGGCTGCTTTTCTTTCCAAATTCGCCTTATATTATTACGGATTTGGTTCATCTACAATCCCTTTCAGGAAATACGTATTGGCATTATCAAATCATGATTTTTACCTACGCTTTTGTAAGTTTGGCTTGTGGTTTGTTATCACTTTATTGGATTCAGAAGGTGTGGACGCAAGTTTTTTCTTTGAATTGGAGTAATTTCTTCTCGCTTGGTGCAATTATGCTTTCAGGTTTTGGTATCTTTTTGGGAAGAGTAGAGCGCTTTAATTCTTGGGATTTCTTTGTTCATCCTTTTATCTTACTGAAATATATTTTGCATTCCATTAAAAATCCAACGGCAATTCTAATGACCTTTGAATTTTCGCTTTTCATTGGCTTGGCGTATTGGATGTTTTATAGTTTAATTCATTTGAGGGAGGAGTGATTTTAAAACAAAATTTCCAGTTCGTAAATTCGTTAAAACTTTAAATTTCGAACTGGAAAGTTCGTGTTACAGCCAAATGCTCAATCATAACAAATTCATTAAAAGCGTTCCGCACGCATTCAGAGGCATAATTTCTTTAATTAAAAACGATAATAATTTCCGAATTCATTTATTGGCGGTTATTGTGGTCATCATTTCGGGTTTTTGGATTGAACTTAGCGAAGGCGAATGGTTGGCTGTCATTCTAACAATGGGCGGAGTTTTGGCACTCGAAGCAGTTAATACGGCTATCGAAACCGTCGTAGATTTAGTTTCACCAGAGTATCATATTTTGGCAAAAAAGGCCAAAGATGTAGCCGCTGGTGCAGTTTTGTTGTTTGTTTTTGCCGCTTTGGGCGTAGCAGGAGTGATCATTGGCGGTAGAATTATCAATTAGTTTAATAACTTCCCGAAAGTAGAAAGAACTTTCGGGAAGTTAAAGAGAAAAATATTTCATTCTACCAAATTTTCGCTCTTTTATCCGCCGCTAAGAATAATTTATTCTTTTCAGTAACCTTAAATGTTTTATAAAATGGCTCAAAATTTCTTAGTGGGCCATTAATTCTGAATTCTTCGGGCGAGTGTGGGTCAGTGGTAAGTCGAACTCGCATTGATTCTTCACGGTCTTTTATTCGCCAAATTTGGGCAAAACTCATGAAAAAGCGTTGGTCGGGTGTTAAGCCATCAATTTTGTCATTGCCTTGTCCTTGTTTGGTCAATTTAAAGGCTTCGTAAGCAATGGCAATTCCACCAATATCCGCCAGATTTTCTCCCAAAGTTAATCCGCCATTTACGTGCATATTGCCAAACATCGTAAAGTTATTGTACTGATTTACAACCACTTTTGATTTTTCGTTGAACTTTTTGGCATCTTCCGCTTTCCACCAATCTTTTAAATTTCCTTCGGCATCGTACTGGCGACCTTGGTCATCGAATAAATGCGTCATTTCGTGACCAATCACCATGCCAATTCCGCCATAATTGACCGCATCATCGGCAGCATTATCAAAAAAGGGAAATTGCAAAATTCCCGCTGGAAACACAATTTCATTGAAAGCTGGATTTGCGTAGGCATTAACCGTTGGCGGAGTCATTCCCCATTCGGTTTTATCCACGGGTTTGGCCAATTTATCAATCATTTCTTTGTATTTATGACGATTTACCGCCTGCGCATTTTCAAAGTAAGTTGATCGACTAATATTGACATCGTCGAAATTTTTCCATTTGTCTGGATAGCCGATTTTTTGAATAATTTTATCCATTTTTACCAAAGCTTTCGCTTTTGTTTCGGCCGACATCCAATCCAATTTTTCAATCCGAGAACGATATACTTTTTTCAAGTTTGTAACCAATTCCAACATCCTTGCCTTGGCTTCTGGCGTGAAGTGTTTTTTTACCCAAAGTTGTCCCAAAAGTTCGCCCATACCTCCATCAGTTTGGTTGGCCAATTTTTTCCAACGTTCAGGTTGGACTTTTTGACCATTTAATGTTTTACCAAAAAACTCAAAACGAGCCACTCCAAAAGCTTTTGAGAGATAAGGAGAAGTATTATTGAGCAGAGAAAATTTCTCTACATTTTTCAAGGTTTCAATGGGCGTAGAGGCCAATAATTTCCCCATCGTGGAATAATATCCCGGTTGTCCTACCAATACGGTATCCGTTTTGATGGTCATGTTTTCTAAAAATTGATTCCAATCCATGTCATAGATTTTCTTTAATTCAGAAACAGCAAATTTGTGGTAATTTTTGATGGGGTCACGTAATTCAACGGGCGATTTATGCGATTTTGCCAATTTGGTTTCAAATACCAAGATGTCATTGGCGTTTTGAATGGCTGTTTTCTCATCCGTACCCGAAAGCGTGAAAAGTGTTTTGATGTAATTCAAATAAGCATTTCTAATTTTTAGTGTAGCGGAATCAGTTTTGAAATAATAATCTTTTTCGGGTAAACCAGTGCCACCTTGAAAAAATGAAACCACGTTTTTGCTGGAATTTTTATCGTCCGTTCGTACGTAAAAATTAAATAAAGCACCCCCACGATTGTTCTCATTTTTTGAAACATAATTCAAATATTCTTGATAATTTTTGATACCAGAAATTTTATCTAATTCAGCTTTCAAGGGTTCTGCGCCACGTTTTTCTATGGCTACAGTATCCATTCCAGAAGCGTAGAAATCGCCAATTTTTTGTTCTAAACTTCCATCGGATGCCTTAGCGGCTGCCGCTGCTTCCAATACTGCTTTGGTTTTTTTGATGTTTTCTTCCGAAAGGGTATAAAATGAACCCCAACCCGATTGGTCGTCTGGAATTTTAGTGTTTTTAATCCAGTTTCCGTTCATATAATTAAAAAAATCATCGGCAGGATTAATGGTTGTATCTCGTCCGGATAAATCTAAAAAAGTAGTTTTCGTATCACTTACAGTCGTTTTTGATTTATTGCACGAAAACAAGATGGTTGTTGCAACCAAGAAAATGGGCAATAGTCTATAATTCATAGTCTTTCAGTTATTTGTTTATTCAAATGCAAGATAGTAAAAAAGAATTTTAGGGCATTTACCATTCATCAATTATTATGAATTTTAAAGCCTTGATAGGTAAAACTAGATTTTTTACCTCAAATATTAAGTTTTGTAATCAATTCTCTCTTAACTATTCTCTATTATCTCTCATTTTTGTATCTTCGTAAAAAAAGAAAGATTATTACAACGGATGTTGATAAAAATATAAATTTCAATGAAAGAATACGGAACCAACGTACAGAAGTTAGTGTCACATATCTTATC
>JBBAKZ010000073.1:9374-10319 GCA_040403275.1 Arcicella sp.
TATCTGTTAAAGATAGAAATACGAGAACAAAATACGCTTATTTAATGGTTGAATTGATGCGTCAAGTTCATCCAAATATGCGTGATAGTCAAGATTATTCCAACAAACTGTGGGATGATTTATACATCCTTTCCGATTTTAAATTGGACGTTGAAAGTCCATTTCCTCCACCATCGCCGGATGCTTTGGGGAAACTTCCCAAAACGGTTCCTTATAATACCCACAATCTGAAGTATCGTTATTACGGGCGCAATGTTGAATTGCTGATTGCTCGTGCTATTTCTGAGCAAGATGATAATGAAAAACGTATTTTGGTAGCTCATATCGCCCGTTTGATGAAAACTTTTTATCAAAATTGGAATCGTGAAGTAGTAGATGATGAAGTGATTTGGGGACATATTATTGAAATGTCGGAAGGACTTTTAAGAACGATTGTTCAAGCCATTTCAGGAAATTCATCATTAGGAAATCTCAGAAATAACAATTCGGGTAATAATCGTCCAAGTTCAACGGGAGATACTCGAAGAAACGATGGCAGAAATGACAATCGTAACAACAATAATGGAGGTCGCCAAAGTTTTGGAGGAAGAAACGATGGGGGAGGTAGAACAGACGGAGGTAGACATAACGGCGATAATCGAGGAGGAAGAACGGACAATAACCGCAACAATAATAACGGTGGAGGTAGAACAAACGACAGCAGGGGCGGCGGAAGAAGTAATGATAATCGAGGGAATGACAATAATAGAAATAGACGATAATTTCAGTTTGAAAATGAGTTAGTTTACTAATATTTCCGATTGTTAAATTTTACTTCTAGTTTTCAAATCATTAAAATTTAAAATTTTCAAATTAACTAAATGGCATCATTTAAAGTAACTGGCGGTCGCCAGATGAAAGGTGAGATTATCCCCCAAGGAGCAAAGAACGAAGCATTACAGATTT
>JBBAKZ010000074.1:0-1522 GCA_040403275.1 Arcicella sp.
TTCTGTTGATTACTTCGTCGAAATTGTACTTCATTTTTTTCGTGGTTTTAGGTATGGGGTTTTAAGGGTTAATGAAATTAGACCGAATAAAGATCTAAGCCCTAAAACCTAAACCCTAACATCTAATTTATTTACGTAAGATTTGAATTTTATGGAAATAATAAATACAAAGCCCATTAATGCGGCATTGATAAAGAATGGTAGTTGGTAAGAGCCTTCAATATTATATAATTTAGCGGTTAAAAAAGGCCCTAAAAAAGCACCTCCGCCTTCAAACATACTGATGGTTCCGTTGATCTTTCCTGCTTCTTTCAATCCAAAACTTTTAATCATAATAAGATTGTATAACGAATAAATTCCGCCCCAACTAATCGCTAAAAAGGTAATTGCTGGCAATATTATTGATTTATCCATTGAAGAGAAACCCAAAATGCCCAGTATCATCAGTACACAACACGTCGAGAAAACAATGTATGGATTGATATAATCGGAAAATAATGAAATTAACAACTTGCTCAGGCCGGCTACTAAAAAATACAAAGTTAAATAATAACTGGCATTTTTATCTTCAAAACCCAAACTCAGCAAATGAAGAAACACATTGGCAATGGTGCCTACAAGACTAAAAAATGTACAAAAACCACAAATACATATCAGCCAAAATAGATGCTTTTTTGTGGCTTCATTATACGACATGCCCTGATTTAGTAAATCTAAATTCGCATTTTTTTTGAGATTTTTCCCAAATCCTAGGGCGTATATGCCGATTTCAGTCGGGGAGTTTTTTACAAAAAAATAGATACAGAAAAAGGTTAACAGTGGAAAAATGGCGAGTATTTGAAATGCTTGTCGCCAACCGTAAATTTCTAATAGATGGGTATTTAAAGGGGAAAAAATGGCACTTCCAAGACTTGTTCCCACTAAAACAATCCCGATGGCCAATCCTCTTTTATCATTAAACCACGATGAAACCAAAATGATGCACGAAACTGACCCGGCTGTTACCATCGAAATTCCCAAAAAAAAATGAGCAAGATACGCTTCAAATTTGTTATGAATAAAACTATAACTTGCTAAGGTTACTGCCAAAATTAATGTACCAATAAGTAACATTTTTTTTACCCGAATCTTATCAATAATGATCCCAGAAATTAAAATAAAAAGCAAGGTAACGCCATTGGTAATTGATTCTCGCACTTTTAATTCCTCTCGACTCCAACGAAATTCATCCAAAAATGCTTTATCAAAAACCGATAAAGCGGTAGTAGTCAGACCATTTACTACAACTAAAGTGATAAGACCCGAAAAGCAAATAATCCAAGGGTAATATTGAATTTTCCAATCTGGCGTGATGGGTGGGGTCTGAATATTGTGATGAAACATTCTTAATAATTTGAATAGTTAGTATTTGACTCATAGTTTAAACTACGATATTTATTATTGGGTTCATAAAAAAAACTATTTTCTCAATTGCCCCTAAATGAAGAAATCTGTATGGTTATTTTTTTATTCATTTGAAACT
>JBBAKZ010000074.1:1532-3433 GCA_040403275.1 Arcicella sp.
TTCCATACAGACCATGAAAAAAGCCTCATTTTACGTATTTGGATTATTTTTTAGTTAGTATTGAGCAATTTTATTTTTCCGACAAACAAAACCTTATTTATTCTAATTTAGATAAATTTGTGATTGCAAATTAGACTGCTCGATTAATGAAACCATTTATTCGTAATAATACAGTTGCAAACGGGTTTATTGTAAATTTTATAATACAAAATTTATTTAATCCGTGCTTTAATTCATAAAGATGATGGGTTAGATTCGCAATAAATTCAATTTCCAGCTAAAACTTGCAGTTTAAAAAGATTCATTATTACTAACAACCAAAAAAATTGTATGAAAATAAATTATATTATTTTTTGCTCACTATTTCTCAATTTTGAAGCAACTGCCCAAAAGCCTATTTTATTGGACGATATTCATTATTACGTTAGCGATTCAACCGTTCGTAAAGTTGCAGTAAATTATTTTAAGTCATTTTTCAAAGGTCGGGTCATGGCCGAACAAGCAATGAATCCATTGCCGTTTAATGATTACATCTCTCTACGTCCTGAAGAATCTACCATTACTATTTCAACCGCTGGGCCATTTGCGGGTATAAATAGTACAAATCCCAAACGTTGGGTACATGAAAAAATAAAGCCTTCTGCCTCAAATCCACCCATGTATGGCGTGTATTGGGTAGCATTTAACACAAAAAATATACGGAAAACGGTAAAAAATCTTTTAAAAGCAGGTTATGATTTTGCCATGGAAAATTTTACCTTACCAACCGAACCCGAAGTAAACGCAGTTGCCATGTATGGCTTTGATTATAATATCATTGTTTTGGTTGAGCGTCCAGAAATGAAAATTACGAAAACGGAATTTGGCATTGACCATTTACAGCTTTTAGTCAATAATTTAGAAGAAAATGTAAAATTTTACCAAACCGTTTTAGGGGCAGAAATTACTGATAAAAAAGAGCGTTCAACTGTTTTAAAAATTGGAAATCATCAATTTGTATTGTCTGAACCTGAAGCATTGGGGCTTGTGCGTGAGCGAGTTATTGAACACAACCCCAAAAAGTTCGTTGCAAATATTGATCATTTAGGCTTTTTGTTTGATGAAATAGAGCCAGCTTTTTACGCAGCGAAAGGCAGTAATTATCGAGTGATTATGGAACCAAAACCATTAACATTTTACGATAAACCTACGCCTTACACTATCTGTATTTTGAAGAGTCCAGACAATTTTCAAATTGAACTACAACAAGAAGAAGGAAGAATCACCGGAAGAAAATTGTATAAGTATGATCAGAAATAAATCCGAAAATTAAAACATTCAAAATTTTTAAATTCAATAAAAAGCACAGTAGTTTTCTTAACTTAATCTATGATATTCGTCAGGTTTTACAATACGAAGCTACAATTTTGTCATTAAATTTACCTTTTGATGTAATAGTAAAATCCTCATTGCTTGGTTCATTCAAAATAGCAATCCCATTGATAAGTTCATCAATGGGATTGCTATTTTTATTCATTCCAAGCAGTTTGTCCATTCAAAGGAATGCAAGGTAAATATTCGCCGGGAATATCTTGATACGCCAAAATTTCTTTTCCAACTTTTTCAGAAGTATAAAATCCAAATAGCGTAAGTCCTTTGACGGATTTATAAAAAGTAGGTTTCTGAGCATTTGGTTCAAGATTTATGCCCCAAAGACTCATGCCCGAACGGGGAGATTCTTTCTCGTGCATCATCAAATATTCCGTTTTTTCTTTTGGTGTTAATGCCACAAAAGATTTGCCGTACGTGTTTTTGCAACGTTCCTCGAATTCCTCTAAACCTTGCAAAAATTCTTTTTTGCCTTTGCCGTCATTGGTGTCGTTCACCATTTTATCAATAAATTGTGGCACGCCCAATTCTTT
>JBBAKZ010000074.1:3443-10198 GCA_040403275.1 Arcicella sp.
CTATAATTTCCGCCTGATTTGGTTTCAAAAAGACAGGTTTCCAATCCAATTTTGCTTCTTTGGCACAGGAAACAAATAAAGCAGCCACGGAGGCACTCGAAAGAGCAAATCCTAAAACTGCGGTTGTATTTTTTAAATAATCTCTACGATTCATATTGCGATATGTTCAAATTTTGTTTGCAATAAATAGTTTTTAATTAAATATTCTTCTTATTCATTTCACTTACCGCAAAATCTACCGCTCTGGCAGTTAATGCCATGTAAGTTATGGATGGATTAACGCAGTTGGAAGAAGTCATACAAGCACCATCCGTTACAAATAAATTATCAATGCCATGCACTTGATTATTGCCATTGAGCACCGAAGTTTTAGGGTCTTTTCCCATTCTAGCTGTTCCCATTTCGTGAACACCAACGCCCAAACCACCAGCATTATCAAACGTCCTAACATGCTTAAAACCAGTTGATTCAAGCATTTCAGCGGCATCTGCCATAATTTGTTTTCTCATTTTTAATTCATTGTCTTTGATTGAAGCATCAAAAACCAATTGTGGGATTCCCCATTTATCCACCAAGGTTTCGTGGAGCGTAACTTTGTTTTCGTGGTAAGGTAAAACTTCCCCAAAGCCCATTAAACCCATGCCCCAACCCCCGGGTTTATACAACGATTCTTTAAAATCTGCTCCAATCGAATGCTCATCGCCACCTCTTCCCCAATTGGCTCTTCCCGCACCTGCACCTTGATAATCGTAGCCTCTCAAAAAATTCGGATTTTTCGATTTTTCGTCAATATTTACGTATTTCGGTATGAATAACCCTGCTGGTTTTCGTCCCTGGTAATATTGGTCTTCCATGCCTTCAAAATCGCCCATTGCCCCAACGTGATAATGATGATCCATCAAATTATGCCCTAATTCTCCGCTATCGTTACCCAATCCATTCGGGAAACGAGTAGATTTTGAGTTCAATAAAATTTGCGTTGTTGACAAAGTTGAAGCACACGAAAAAATGATTTTTGCTTTGAACTCATGGACTTCATTCGTTTCGGAATCAATTACTCGTACGCCCGTTGCTCTTTTGGTAGTTTCATCGTACATGATTTCTTTCACGATAGAATTCGGTCTAACTGCCAAATTTCCTGTGTTATTTGCAGCGGGTAAAGTGGACGAATTACTACTAAAATAGGCCCCATACGGACAACCACGAGAACATCGGTTGCGGTTTAAACATTTACCTCTGCCCAACTTTGTGTGAACTTCCTGAGGGTCGGTCAAGTGCGCTACTCGGCCAGGTGTTACGTATCGGCTGTTGTTATATTTCTTTTTTATTTCCTGTTTAAAATGGTCTTCTAAACAATTCAGCGGAATTGGGGGCAAAAATTCGCCGTCTGGAAAATGGTCTAAACCTAATTTCTCACCACTTACACCCACAAATTTTTCCACGTAAGAATACCACGGAGCTATTTCATTGTAACGAATAGGCCAGTCAACGGCAATTCCTTCACGGGCATTTGCCTCAAAATCTTGATTGCTCCAACGGTACGTATGTTTTCCCCAAATTAGCGAACGACCACCCACTTGATTTCCTCTAATCCAGTCGAATGGTTGGCTTTCTTGGTAAGGATTTTCCAAATCATTGGTATGAAAATGTTTATTCGCTTCGCCCACAAATCCACTTCTGACCTGAATATGATACTTTTTACGGTCCGCATCTGTCAAGGCTCCACGGTGTTCCATGTCCCAATGGTCTTGCATCATGGTTGGATAATCTTGAACGTGGTTTACCATTCTTCCTTTTTCAAGCACCAAGGTTTTTAGGCCTTTTTCACAAAGTTCTTTGGCCGCCCATCCGCCACTCATGCCCGAGCCAATTACAATCGCATCGTAGGTATTCGTTTTATTTAATTTAATATTCAGATTTGCCATAAGGGTTATTTTAATTTTTATGTAGCAAAGATTTCCAACCTATTGTAAAATTTTAAAGCAATCAATCCGACTAATCTACTTAAATGCAAAAGCAGATTTGTCTTGTACCAACCCGCTAATTTTCCTTTTTAAAATTGGCTAATAATTCCAAATCATCCGTTCCGATGATATCTACTTTCAGCTTTTTTAAGGTTTCAAAACCCAGGGTTGTGTTGGGAGTCGCCCATATTCTCACTTTTTTTCCTCTGGCATGATTTGTCTCAACGAAGGCATTTATTTTTTGAGAAACCTCGTCCGAAAGGGGCGTTTTCCCCGCCCAGTATTTTCCAAAATCCAAGAAACTCGCACTCACAAGTGATACCCGTTTGAGTGCATCTTGCGAATAAGTCAATTCCTGCCGACCATCGAAATTAAATAAATTGTCGAAATGCTGAAAATGATCGGGCGGAGGCATGTCGCCACTAATACTGATCGTGACGTACTGAAGTTCCTTTTTGTAGGGACTCATTTGTGAATACAATAAGTTTAAAATCTCCTTGCCCTCTTTTTTTAAATCTAATAACAGTTGTAGAGGCTTTTTATTAGCGTAAGGAAAACCTTTATTATCTTTAATTTTCGCCAGAAGAGGTTCTAAATACAAATGCTTGAAAGTTCTTTCGGGCGTGATTTTAGCCCAATCATGCGCCACGTAAAGTTCGTTGTCTTTCACGTATAAATCTGCTTCAATCGAGTCAAAACCCAGATTGTAGGCAGCGAAAAAGGGCTGTTTTTGCTCATAATCGTTATGAGAATGAATTAATTGTGCGTGTAAGTTGGAACACAATAAAAGTAAAGTTGTTAAGTAAATGAAACGCATTTTTTTAGATTTTAAGTTTTGTTGTAATTTAGCCTTTATCCTACTTTAAAGCGTAAATTTTATATTAAATCTTGAATTTTTCGTTAAAATAATACGATTTATTCACCGTGTGAATTTCTGAAAAATCTAAAAGAATTTTATAAACTAAACTCCCAAATTCTTAACATTCTAAAAATTAACCAATGAATCGTAGAACTTTTGTCCAAAAATCAGCTCTAACAGTAGGAGCCTTTAGTCTTTTACCCAATGGCTTATGGGCAAAATCTGAATCAGAAACGCCCTACAAAATTAAAGCAGTACGTGGTGGCGTACATGTTTTTCTCGAGAAAGGCGGTACAATTGCCTACTTAAATACGCCCAAAGGCATGGTTGTGGTCGATTCTCAATTTCCAGAACAATCACAACATTTGATTGACGAGTTGAAAAAGCAATCGATAAATCCGTTCAAATTGTTAATCAATACGCATCATCACGGCGACCATACGGGTGGAAATATTGCTTTCAAAGGTTTAGTTGAACATGTCGTTGCGCATGAAAATTCACTTTTGAATCAAAAAACGGTTGCTCAAAAACAAAAAACCGAGGACAAACAACTATACCCAGATGTAACTTTTTCGGATACTTGGAAACAAAAAGTCGGGAAGGAGCATATCAAAGCCCATTATTTCGGAGCGGGTCATACGAATGGCGATTCTATTATCCATTTTGAAAATGCCAACGTTGCCCACTTGGGTGATTTATTGTTTAATCGCCGTTATCCTTTTGTGGACAGAACTGCGGGTGCTCATGTAAACAGTTGGATTAAAGTGTTAGATAAAACGCTAAATACATTTGATAATGAGACAATTTTTGTATTTGGACATGCCTTTAATCCAGAGAAAATCACGGGGAATAATGAAGATATTAAAGCCTTCAAAGATTATTTGGAAAAATTATTGGTATTTGTGGAGGCTGAAATCAAAGCAGGTAAATCGAAAGAAGAAGTGGTTAAAGCAACCGCAATTCCAGGCGTTACGGAATGGAAAGGGGATGGAATTGGTCGTAGCTTGCAATCGGCTTATGAAGAATTGACG
Organism: Arcicella sp.; assembly: GCA_040403275.1. Taxonomy (GTDB): domain Bacteria; phylum Bacteroidota; class Bacteroidia; order Cytophagales; family Spirosomataceae; genus Arcicella. The sequence goes on from JBBAKZ010000074.1 coordinate 7,298, forward strand.
GAAGGGAAGTAACAGAAATTAAAAAATGCTACGAAACTATAAATTGCTGGATTGGCGAATTTTAAATGTATTTTTAAATTCATCATTCCAGCAATAGCATTTATACCGATTATTGGCTAAAACCAGTCAACTTTTTTCATTAACTCGGCAATCAAAATTCCCCAATAAGTCCCCGTGGCGTTTCCCAAAGCGCCAACTAATATGCCAGGCAAAGTCAAATCACTACGATTCAAACTTCTTGAAAGTGCCATTGCTGAAGTAGAACCGCCTACATTTGCTTGCGAGGCAATCGAAACAATATCCCAATCTTGCTTTAATAAGGCACCCATTCCGTAGATAATTAAGCCGTGAATGGTCACTAAAATCGTAACAAAAACCATCAAAATTATCGCTAATTTTCCATCCTTCATTAGGGCGGGAATATCGCAGTAGGCGCCAATAACGGATAAAAACAAGTAAACGCCCAATAATCCCAATAATTTATGTCCCTTTAAGCGATTAACTAGAGGAATTTGAGCCAAAATCAAGGCAATGGTGGTAAGCCAAAGAATGTTGGGAATTTGTGGAATAAGTTTGTTCAATCCAGAAGCCAATAAAATACCGGTAAACCCGATGAATAACAAAAATGCAATGTCAAAAGGACGAACACTTTCTACATCACTCATAAATTTGTTGGTATCCAAATTCGCTTCCTCTTATATTGCTATCATCCTCTTTCTTGGAAAGCGTTTTTGCAAAATTTTTGGAAGGGTTAAGGTGGCGATTACCCAAATAGCGGTAATGATATTATCGGCAACGGTGGCGGCTGAAAAAAGCCCTCCTTGTTGTGAAACCCCATAATGTAAAGCAACGGCATTGAAATTAATGCTCCCACCGATGTAAGTGCCGGTGTACATTCCCCCCAAAGCATAATAAAATTCGCCAATATCAGACTTTCCGCTGGTTGCCCACATGGCAATCAAAGCGCCAATCATCGTGGCAAAAGAGCCAATTAAAAACATAATCAGCATGGGTTTGCCAGCTTTTTTTAAACTATTGAGATTTATATTCAGGAGCATTAAAAAAATTGAAAGCGGGGCAACATAAGTAAAAATACTCTCGTAAACGGGTGTAGCGGGTGTAGAGGCAGGGATGACACCCAAATTTGCCACAATGGCAGTGATAATGATGACTAATAAACCGGTACCTAAATGATTGAAAATTTTTTTGCCATTGAGCCACTCAGCAATTACGATGTTTAGAAATAAAATGGTAAGAATGAAAATCGGGTTTGTGGTCATATTATATTCGGTTGGTTAAATGTATCTAAATATAATCATTACTTTTTATATTTTTCCAACTCTTTTATAGACTTGTCAAAATCTAAGGAAAATCAATTTTTTTTATTAGTATTTTCTATACTTAAAATTCAATTTTGAAAAAGAAAACGTAAGTCAAATAAATTAGACCAACTCAAAAAGATGACTTTCATCAGTTTCTTAGCTGATAAAAACTGCTTGCGGCGCTGATGCTACTCATATTTCTTTCCCCCAAATTCCTTCAATTTTGTAGAAACAAATTCCTAAAATAATCTCCAATGAACATTATATTTTTTATGATTAGTGTTAGGCTTTTAATCGCTTTGGGGTTTTTAGGGGCATTTTTTTGGTCAATGTCTAAGGGACATAATGATGATTTACATACGCCCGCCATGAGAATTTTGTTCGAAGATGAAAGTTCAATTTAAATAGTAATCCCATGAAAAATCAACCACAAATCGCTACAAATTACGACCTAAAAAGGTGTAAATGTGATAAAGAATGTCATCGCTGCAAAGCCCTAAAAATGATCCAAGTAGAAAAATTTAACCGAAGTTAAACCAAATGACAGCTATTACAGAAAATGTCACGATACCCAATTCCAATACGAATGTTGAACATTTTGAATACGACAACAAAATTGTTAGGAATTTTGCCCTTGCTTCTATCATTTTTGCTCTCGTCGGCTTATTGGTGGGTTTATTAATTGCTACCCAACTTTTTTGGCCTGCCGCCAACGTTACACAATATTTTACTTTTGGGCGGATTAGGGCCTTGCATACGAATGCAGTCATTTTTGCCTTTGTGGGCAACGCTATATTTGCGGGAATATATTACTCACTCCAAAGACTTTGCAAGGCTCGCTTATACAGTGATTTACTTTCGAAAATACATTTTTGGGGCTGGCAAGCCATTATTTTAGCCACTGCGATTTCTTTACCCTTGGGGTTTAGTACTTCCAAAGAATACGCAGAACTAGAATGGCCAATTGATATTGCGATTACGATTATTTGGATAATTTTTGGTATTAATATGTTTGGTACAATTATTAAACGCCGAGAGAGGCATTTATACGTGGCAATTTGGTTTTATATCGCCACTTTTGTAACGATTGCGCTGCTCCATGTGGTCAATTCTTTGGCAATACCCGTTTCATTTACCAAAAGTTATTCCCTTTATGCGGGGGTTCAAGATGCATTAGTTCAATGGTGGTACGGTCATAATGCCGTGGCATTTTTCCTAACGACGCCGTTTTTGGGATTGATGTATTATTATTTGCCAAAAATGGCCAATCGTCCGATTTATTCTTATAAATTATCTATTCTTCATTTCTGGTCTTTAATATTTTTGTATATCTGGGCGGGACCTCACCATTTGCTTTATACCAGTTTACCCGATTGGGCTCAGTCTTTAGGAACCGTATTTTCAGTCATGTTAATTGCGCCATCTTGGGGTGGTATGATTAATGGTTTATTGACTTTGAGAGGAGCGTGGGATAAGGTAAGAGAAGATCCAAAATTGAAAATGATGGTGGTTGGAATTACCGCCTACGGGATGGCAACCTTTGAAGGACCGCTTTTGTCTTTCAAAAACATTAATGCGA
>JBBAKZ010000075.1:0-10192 GCA_040403275.1 Arcicella sp.
TGAAGCTATGAGCTAAGAGTTTTTAAATTATGGTTTTAAGAAAATACATTTTTTAAATCTAAAAAGCTCAAAGCTCATCACTCAAAGCTAAAGTTATTTACAAATTCCACCCTTCACGATATTCACGTTTTACAAAGGCATTGGCTTCGTCAAAATTGGTAATTTTCATATTTTTACCATCCCAAAGTAATTTCTTACGTCCTGGATAATCGTATTTTTCAATCCAAACCGGCGTTTTCTTTTCGGTACGAACCATATAACTGCGAATTGCTAAATTACCCATAATGACAGTTTCGGACATTGGTCCGGCATAATCGAAAGAAGAACTCAGTGGTTTGTGTTTACCGTAGCCATCCTTGCAAGCTTGTAACCATTGTTGATAATGTCCTTCTTTATCCGCCCCAACTACTCTGGGAATGGTTATTGGTAATTTCTCCCCCGCTTCTTTAAGTTTATCTTCCGGAAAAAGCATGGGATTACTACCATATACACCGCAAGTCATTACACCTTTTGTTCCGACCATCAAAACGCCTCCGCTGCTATCACCCATTTTTATCTCCGAAGGAATTTCATCGGGACGTTCGGGCATCATGCCGCCGTCGTACCAAGTCAATTTAACGTCGGCTTTGCCCGCACGAGGGAATTTTAAATTCACCATCGAAGCCACGGGGAAGCTTGCTGGATAGTAACCTTCTTTAAATTTTCCTGCCCAAGCGTTCGTCATACTACATTCAACTTCCGATGGATAACCTAAACCTAAAGCTTTATACGGAGGGTCGAACATGTGGCAACCCATATCACCCAAAGCACCCGTTCCAAAATCTACCCAACCACGCCAATCGAAAGGATGATACGCTGAATTGTATTCACGATAGTTGGCGGGACCTAACCATAAATCCCAATCCAATTCATTGGGAACGTCCATTTTATTGGTAGGCGTTGGAATTCCTTGGGGCCAAACGGGTCGATTTGTCCAAGCATGGACGTGGTTTACTTCACCAATCAAACCGGCTTGATACCATTCCGTAAAACGACGAACACCGTCTCCCGAACCTCCTTGGTTTCCCATTTGGGTTACTACTCTATTACTGACCGCTGCCTCGGTCATTTTACGAACTTCGTAAAGGTTGTGCGCCAATGGTTTTTGTACATACACGTGCTTTCCTGCCTGCATGGCTGCCATTCCTACCACATAATGGGTATGGTCGGGTGTGCTAACGGTTACCGCATCAATGCCTTTTTCCTGTTCCAACATCTTGCGAAAATCCTTATAAACTTTGGCATTCGGAAACTTTTTTATGGCTTGTTCGAGACTTCTATCATCCACATCGCAAATGGCCATAATATTTTCAGTGCCATTGTTCCACGCCCCGTTTAAATCAGACCAACCTTTTCCGCCCACACCCACGGAGGCAATGTTTAATTTATCCGAAGGAGCAATAAAACCCTTTCCACCCAACACATGACGGGGAACAATATAAAAACTGCCCGCTATTAACGAAGCTTTCTTAATAAAATCTCTTCTTGAATTTTCTTTTTTTATCATTTTATGAAGGAAATGTCAATAATTGTGTACTGATTAATTTTTTGTAAATGGCTATTGGCTTGAAATGCAAGTAATTACCTAAGCAATCGTATTAGTCTGTAACATAATACCGATTGCTTCTCGTTAATTGTAAATATACAAGATTACAAAGAAATCTATGTATGATTCTGTAATGATTTAATCGTATTTTTACTTTGTAATTTTATAAAAGCAATTCAATTTATTTACTCTTAAAAGTGCAAATCGAAAGATTGATTTTTATTTAGAATAATTTAGATTCAATCGGATAATTTCTTTTGATTAATTTTACCCCATGAAAATAGAAACGCTTGCTATCCAATCAACGCTCTCGCACGATGCCAATGCGGGTGCGGTTGTTGCTCCCATTTATCTTTCCACCACTTTTGAGCGGGAAGCAGACGGCTCGTATAATCACGAACACGTCTATTCTCGGGCGAGCAATCCCAACCGACAAGCCTTAGAAAAAAGTTTGGCAGTAATTGAAAACGGGGCGGTGGCATTGGCTTTTTCTTCGGGAATGGCAGCTACTACGGCTTTATTTCAATCGCTAAAATCGGGTGACCACATCATTATGCCCGACGACCTTTACTATGCTTCGAGTGTTCTAGTAACGGATGTTTTTGGGCAATGGGGCTTGACTTTAACAAAAGTTGACATGACGAATTTAGCAGAAATTAAGCATGCCATTCAGCCCAATACGAAATTACTTTGGTTAGAAACCCCTTCAAATCCACAATTAAAAATTACGGATATTCAAGCCGTTGCTGATTTGGCTCATTCAATCGGAGCAATCGTTGCGGTGGATAATACCTGGGCAACGCCCATTATGCAGCGCTGTTTTGACTTGGGCGTTGACGTAATTATGCACTCAACGACCAAATATTTTGGCGGGCACAGTGATATTTTGAGCGGAGCTTTGATTTTTAAAGAGGCGGGAGAATTATCCACAAAAATTGCCTCCATTCAAAAATTAACGGGGGCAGTTCCTTCGCCTTTGGATTGTTGGTTGCTTTCGAGAGGGATAAAAACCTTGCCTTTACGGGTAAAAGCCCAAACGGCAAATGCCATGAAATTGGCGGAATATTTAAGCACGCATCCACAAATTGAAGCGGTTCATTATCCAGGATTGCCTTCGCATCCGCAACACGAAATTGCTAAAAAGCAAATGAAGGGCGGTTTTGGCGGAATGTTGTCGGTGCAAGTAGAAGGTGACGCCAAAAATGCCATGGCTTTGACGGGCAGACTAAAACTCTTCACCACGGCAACGAGTTTGGGTGGTGTAGAAAGTTTGATTGAACACCGTAAATCAGTAGAAAGTGCGGACAGTCCAACGCCCGAAAACTTACTCAGAATTTCGGTAGGAATTGAAGCTATTGAGGATTTGATTGAAGATTGGAAATTGGCTTTGGGATAGATGTGTCGCAGACTTTAGTCTGTAAATTAATTTTATTGACAGACTAAATACATTATTTAATAAGTTATCTCAACTTCCCGAAAGTAAAAACAACTTTCGGGAAGCGAAGACGGCGTTTTATACTTCTCGAAAGTTCCTTACCCGCAATGGATATTATTTCGAGAAGTTCTTTCAAAAAATTCAACTTCCCGAAAAAACTTATTAAACAGTGTACTAAAGTATATGTTACTTAAAACATTAATTTTACTGACAAACTAAAGTCTGTGCTACTTAACAATATCCCAAGCAAATCGTAAAATCAAGGCAAAAATTACGACTAAAAAGAAGTTTCTGACAAATTCATTTCCCTTCAAAATGGCCATTTTACTGCCAAAAAATGAACCAATCATATTACAAATCATCATCGGAATTGCGATTTCGTATTGTACGTAACCTTCCACAATAAAATAACCCAAAGAACATACATCGGCAATTACATTCACGATTTTTGAAATGGCGGAGGCTTTCAAAAAACCGTAACCAATCAAGCTGACAAAGCCAAAAACCAATAAACTGCCCGTTCCCGGTCCGACGAAACCATTATAAAAACCAGCCGATGAACCAATCATTAACCCGTAAAGTGGTACTTTGGCGAGTTCAAATTTTAGCATTTCATCTTGCCCTAAATCTTTCTTTTTAAAAGTGTAAATGGCAATGGCCGTCATTAAAACCAGAATGACAGGTTTTAAGATTTTCTCATCAACAATATCCGAAATTTTTGCGCCTAAAAATGCCATGATACCCGCCCCAACACCCGCATAAATAACCGTTCGCCAAGGAATTTCTACCTTTTTTGAATACTGATAACCCGCCACGGCCGTTCCCATAAAAGACGAAAAACGGTTGGTGCCAATGATGCGGGGAATTTCAAAATGAGGAAATAAAATGAACAAAGCAGGCACTTGCACCAAGCCTCCTCCACCCACAATAGAATCGACAAAACCAGCCAAAAGAGCCGCACAGCACATGAGAAGTAAATGATAATCCATTTTATGATTTAGTGATTGAGTAATTTATGTAGGTACAAAATTAAAAAAGAATTCCCCAAATGTGACGATTCGGGGAATTCTTCTCGAAATAGTAAAAGTATTTCAGCATTATATGCTTAAACTTAATTAACCGCTGACGAGGTAAAAACCGTCACAGGCTTGTTAGTCCAAACCCTGACGACCGTTTTTTACCTCGTCAGCGGTTAGAAAGCAACGAGCTGAATAATGATAATTAAGCGTAAAAAGAGGAATGATATCTTTTGTTTTAAGTTGTTGTGTGTCTTCGCAGATAACCGAATTTAGGTCATTGATTTGTTTTTGAATATACAGACAACAACGGGGATTTATTTGAGAATATAGCTTAATTCACTTATTATATTCCACTTCAGAAAATTCAATTCAACAGAATCATTGTCTGAAGTTTTCCACAATCCGTTATTACGTATTATGTCGAATTCACCATATAAGCTATCAAGTCCTATATCAGTAAGTTTAACGTAAAAACTATCAATAACTCCATTCGTTGATTTAATTATTATTGCTGATGTTAGGATCGATTCAAAATTTTTCACAAAAGAACTCTCTGAATTGTATGGTTTTTTCCAAAATGTAATTTTAAATTCTTCCATTTCTATTTTATTAGTTTTATTTATAAAGTTCTCGACAGCATTGGTGCTAACGGACAAATATTTATGAAGAAGGGGGAATTTGGAACTCGTCAGCTCGTAACTGTTGCTGGGTTTTGTTCCAAATTTGAGTAACTACCAACTGCTTAATAGTATTATTCGGTCTTACGGTGCAAAGTTAATTAATGTACTGATGTTGAATTGCTTACGTCAGACCCCTTTTTCATAAATACAATGTTGGGCGTTCGTTTTTATTCTTTATCAAGCCTTAGTTTTTTAATAATTGTCAGTAATGGGTTAAGTATTATATGCTTAATGACTTTATTCATTATTTTATAATTCGCTAATTTAGAAGTCAATTTTGGAGCAAAATGGTAATAACTTTCTATGAATTGTCGTCCTAATTTATACTTACTCAATGTTAAATCTCTAAAATCTCTAAAACTGCAAACTTCATCAGCGTAAAAATCATTATAGCATAAAGTTGCAATATAACAAGAACCACTTGTGTTTTTAGGTTGTTGAGTTGTTTTAGGTGCTTGAAATTTTGGCGGTTCGTAACTTCTTGTTATCGGTTGTTGTCTTACAGTTGGTTTAGCTTCAATTATAGGCTTACTTTTAATTTTTATAGTTTGTGATTTTGTAATAGGTTTAGTTTCAATTATGGTCTTACTTTCAATTTTATTAGCTTGTGGTTTTGCAATAGGTTTAGTTTGGATAGTAGGTTTTCTTTCAATAATCGGCATATTTTCTACTTTCCTGACAGGTTCTTTTTGGTCTTCATACCAACCTGAAAGTTGTAAATAGCATCTCTCTTCAATATCACTATCATCTGGTTTCCACCACTTTGCTAAACTTAACCTGATAAGTTGTCCTTTGGGAATAACTGGTAAAATATCTTGATTTCCTTTATATACGATTTGACGAGAAATACCATTGTTTTGGTAAAGGTAAAAATCTTGATTACCCACTTTTTGATGTTTTAAATCAATGTCAGGAATCCAAAAGCCTACACTATGACTTGGGTAATTATTTCTGTTTTCTGAAAAATAACCTTTACCATTTCCTTGCCATAAAATTTTTCCCTCAAAAATATTTGCAATATTATTTTTCCAAATCGGAACGCCCATATTTTTGATATAGGTTTCGAGTTGATAAATTTTTCTTACAAATGAGTATGAATGAATAGTTACATCTTCGTTATGAGGTTCTCTTCTAGAACTTACAGCTGTAAATGAAATTTCCCAAATGTCACCTATATTGAATTTAGTATCTGCTGGCTGATAATATCCGCCTTGATTTAGTAATCTAATAAATTGTTTACTGTTTACACAAATTCCACCAACACATACTTGGGTAGAGCCATATTTGGTCTTTGACAGGATTAATACTTCCATTTATAAATTAGTGATTTTATAGTTATAAGTATTTAATAATTTATCTCCAACTATTGAACGATGACAAGCTTCTGGATGTTCTTCTACGCAAAAAAGTGCTACTCGATTTGCACCAATTTGTTCAAGACTTTCAATAAATTGCTCAAAGTCAAAATCTTTTAAAATTCTGTTTTTGTATTCAATTACGAAAATTTTTCCTAATTCCTGTCTTTCTCTTTTTAGTTCTCCCTTTTGTAGGTCAATTTCTTTTTGTAACTCTCGAATTTCTGAAGTTGGTGCTAAATTCGGTATGTAACCGTATTTTATTTCCAAATCATTTAGTTTTGCTTGTAATTTGTTACTATTGACAAAAGAATATTTGGCACCACGTACACCTCGTCGTTGTCTAATATCACAAAATGTGTCAATTTTATTATCCGTGAGTTTATTAAAAAACTCATTTTCTGTGGAATTGTAAACTCCGATTGTATAAAATTCCATAATTATATGTATGCTTTTCTTGAAGTTGCATTTTGAATCTCACCAAATAAATTAATTTCTGGTTTTCCCTTATTTAGTTCATTAATGACGGTTATCTGGTCTTTTACTTTACCTTTCTCGTCAATATGTTTCAGAACCACTTTGTCATTTTGTAAAACTCTACCAATTAGTTTACTACGGTGACATTCGCAAGGTTTACTTTCACTACACATAATAACAGCATTAATTTCTTTCTCATATGCTGTTTTTAATCTACTAACACCTTGAATGAAAAATTCTTTTGTCTGGACAATTTCATAATCAACTTTCCCTTCTTCATCGTAACAACTTCTATCTGTTGGTCTCCCACCAATAGTATCGCCCATAAAAACATAAGTGATGTCATTGCGTTCCAAAAAGTATTTTAATTCTATTTGGTTATATTGGGGATTGAATTTTGAATAAGGTTGGGAACGTATATCAAGAAGATATTCAATATTGAAATCTTTCAATATTTTAAGGAAATCGTCAATTTTTCTACTGCCGTGTCCTATGGTATAAAGTGGTTTCTTTTCCATTTTACAAAGTTACGAATTATTTTTATCGTTTGTCCGATTGTCCATATTTTGGTTTGTTCTAATATGACACCTAACTCTAATATGTACGCAACTGCGTATTATTTTACGTAAAGTTAAAAATTTCATTGTAAAAAGCAAATATCTCAATTAAAACAACCATACGATTTTATTTAAAGGTATTTTGAGGAAATTTTAATAAACAAAAAAAACACCCCTTCCAAATTTTAATTCAGAAGAGGCGTTTACGGAATCTTTCAAAAATTACTTTCCTTTCTCAGCCGTAATATCCATTACCGCAAAAAGAGGTTTTCCTTTCGCTTCTGTATTTGAAAATACTAAAAATAAATTATGGAAACCTGTCGTAGCTGTAATGGGTATTTTAATTGGTTTTGGCGCTCCTTTTCCTACGGCGGCCGAACCTAATAATTGTCCCGTTGGCGAGTCTAAACGGATTTCTACGTTTCCGCCAGCGGTGCGCTCGTCAGCGGCGGTTGCCATAACTGAAAATGCTCCGATATTGGTCAAGTCGATGTCGTTGAAAGAAGTAAATCCTTTATCGGCTAATGCAATTACCAATTCGCCCAAACCGTCAATTTTATATTTCATGGTTTCTTTTTGGGTATCGTAGCTGTTGGCTTTGATGGTTGCACTTCTCAAGGTTAACGATTTTGAAGCTGTTTGTGAAGCCATTTTCATCGCTCCTTTGTCGGTATAACTCGCCGAGAAGATGTACGTACCTGCTTTGCCGTTGTCTTTCGTCACATATTCGCCTTTGGTTGGGTTGTTCGCTTTTTTATCATCCGCCAACGACAAAATGTATTTTACCATTTCAGTGGCGTCGGCTTTGGAAATTTGTGGGTGAGCGGCCATCGGCTGTTCGCCCCAAACGCCACCACCACCTTTGATGATTTTATCCGACAATTTACCTTCAATCATAAACTTGCCTTTGTATTTTTTTGCAACGTCTTTGTAATTGGGTCCAATTGATTTTTGATCAATCGAGTGGCAAGATTTACAATCAGAAAGCTCAATTAAGCGTTTTCCCGCCGAGGCACTCAAATTAGCTTGATGTCCTTGAGCAATGATTGTTTTGTCGTAGCCTTCCAAATAATCAATGTTTACCAACACGTCCTCATCTTTAATTTTCTTGTTTTCTAAAGAACCATCTTCTTTGTCCGTAACCTTCACTTCGTAAGCAATTTTATTGTCATTCCAGTAAAATGTTTTGTTACCTTTTATTGCTAAATCTACCTTTGGAACGTCATTTCCAACTTTAATTTCCAACGTTTGTTCGCTTACATTTCCTGAAATATCAGTTACTTTCAAAGTTGGTGTATAAATACCCGCTTTCACAAAAGTAAATGTTGGATTTGGTAAATTACTTTTGGCAACCCCTTTGGCAAATGTCCATTCGTATTTCAATTGATCACCGTCATAATCCATTGTTCCTGCTGAAGAAAAATTTACTTTCAAAGGCACAGAACCCGCTTTTTTATCGGCATTGGCCACCACCACTGGCGTGCGATTTCCTGCGTTGAAGATAATGCGAGACAAACGAGCTTCGTCATTTTGAGCAAACCAATTCTGGCCGTATTCCAACATATACAACGAACCATCTTTGGCAAATGTCATATCCATTGGGTGACTAAATTTTGTATTTGGCATAAAACGCTCCATCGAAACAAAATCTCCGTTTGGTTTCATCGACACCACATTTATCCAATCACGCATCCAGTCATAAGCAAAGAATTTTCCGTCGAGATACGTAGGAAATTTCACTTTAGAATTACCTTCAAAATCTCCCGAATAATACACGGGGCCACCCATCGCATTACGTCCACCTTTTCCTACAATTTCCCCAAACTCTGGCGAATCTTTATACGGATAATAAATAAATGCTTTTTGAGCGGGTGGTAATTCACGCAAACCCGTATTGTGTGGCGAGTCATTGATTGGGTGCAATGGGTCAAATTTCGCCCAAGTGCTATCTTTTTTGAAATCTCTTTGGTTGTAGGCTTTGTTATCTCCCACAAAAAGCGGCCATCCAAAATAACCCGCTTTACGAGCCTGATTCATTTCATCGTGTCCACGAGGACCATATTTGTCAGAATTTTCACCTGCATCGGGGCCAACTTCACCCCAATACAAAAAGCCCGTTCTTTTATCGACCGAAATACGGTAGGGGTTTCTATTTCCCATTACATAAATTTCTGGACGAGCATTTTCTGTTCCTTTCGGGAATAAATTTCCTGCTGGAATCGTATAAGTTCCATCGTCTTGTGGCTTAATCCTCAAAATTTTACCTCTCAAATCGTTCGTATTTGAAGAAGTAAAACGAGCGTCCCATCCAGAACGACCTTCACGGTTATCACTCGGCGAAAATCCTTGCGAGTCGAACGGATTGGTATCATCTCCCGTCGAGAGATAAAGATTTCCTTGGGCATCCCAGTCAATTGAACCGCCCGTGTGGCAACAACCGGTACGCTTCACGGGTACCCGCAAAACCACTTTTTCAGAACTCATCACGAGCGTATCTTTCACCTCATCATACACAAATCTTGAAAGGTGTTGTAACGTATCAGGCAAACCACGAGCCGGCGAATAATACGCATAAATCCAATGATTTTGGTTGTATTTTGGGTCAATATTTAAGCCCATCAAACCGTATTCATTTCCCGTAAAAACATGCAAATCAGCGACTACTTTCACCGATTTTTTCTTTGGGTCATACATTTTCATCAAACCTTTGCGTTCGGTGAAAAGCACTTTTCCATTGTCTAAAACAGCTAATTCAGTGGGTTCGTCCAATTTATCGGTTAAAATAGTACGGATATAACGATTTTCTTCGGGAGGCGAAACACTTTTTACTTTTGAATAATCCAAGGCTGAACCACCGGCGGCCCATTGAAGTCCACCCCAAAAATGTTTTAAAGCAATTTCTTCCGAAAACGTCTCATTGGTATGTCCCCAATTGGTATAAAATGCCCGTCCTCCATCAAATTCATGGTACCAAGCCATCGGGTGAAAGTCGCCCATTGTTCCTTCTTTGTACGAATTTTCATCTACCGTAAATAATACTTTTACATCAGGATTAAAGTTTTTAAAACTGTAAAATTCATCTGT
>JBBAKZ010000076.1:0-7098 GCA_040403275.1 Arcicella sp.
CTTGATAAAGCGGTATTAGACGCTATTTTACCCTTTACGGGCAAGGCAATTCGCATTGGCATTACTGGCGTTCCCGGCGTTGGGAAAAGTACGTTTATTGAAACTTTTGGAAAATATCTCACGTCTTTAAATAAGGTAATTGCTGTTTTAGCGGTTGACCCAAGTTCGCAATTAACGAAAGGAAGTATTTTGGGCGATAAAACTCGCATGGAAGAACTCGCTCATGAGCCATTGGCGTACATTCGTCCTTCACCCACAGGCGCTTCTTTAGGAGGAGTTACCTACAAAACCCGTGAAACCATGTTACTGTGCGAAGCGGCTGGTTTTGAGGTTATTATCATTGAAACAGTCGGCGTAGGGCAGTCAGAAACTTACGTGCATGGCATGGTGGATTTCTTCTTATTATTGATGTTGGCGGGTGCTGGCGATGAGTTACAAGGCATTAAAAAAGGCATCATGGAAATGGCCGATTTAATTGCCATCACTAAAACTGATTCCGGCAATGAAATTCAAGCAAATCTAGCAAAAAATGAATACGAAAGTGCCTTACACACTTTCCCTCCTAATGGTTCAGGATGGTTCCCAGCAGTAGTAACATGTTCAGCCCTTGAAAAAAAAGGCATCGCAGAAATATGGGAATTGGTCGAAAAGCATCGGGAAATGTTAAGTAAGAATGGTAAATTTGTAGAAAATCGGCAAAATCAGAATTTATCATGGATGCACGATTTTATTAAACAATCATTAGAACAAAATTTTTATACGAATCAAAACGTTTCCACCAAAATTAAAGACCTTCAAAAATTCGTAAGTGAAGGTAAAAAACTGCCTATACACGCTGGCTTGGAACTTTTGGAAATCTTTTATGAGCATGTTAGGCATTAGTCAATCGTTGTTTGGAATTAAATTGAGCGTTGAATTCCTATTTTTTCATTACTAAGCCTAACTTCTAATCAACAAATAATGAATAATATCTGGCATAGCCTATCCGTCTTTATCCTCAAATATCGTCAACTATTTTTGGCATTTGTAGCTTTATTAGCACTTTTTATGGGTTTCATGGCAACAAAATTTCAAGTTGCGAGCGAATTACCTAAAATTCTTCCTAAAACTGATGCTCGTTTTCAATTGTACGAATCTTTCAAAAAGAGATTTGGAGAAGATGGTTCGGTGATGGTTTTAGGCGTAGAAACCGATCAAATGTTTCAACTTGATTTTTTTCAACAATGGCAAGCGTTATCAAGAAAAATCAGTGCAGTGGAAGGAATTCAGAAGGTAATTTATGCGGGAAATGTACCCCAAATTATTAAAAATGATTCGACAAAACGCTTTGAAACGAAGCCGCTCATCGATAAAATCGCCTCCTCGCAAGCAGAAGTTGATTCGGTAAAACATCAATTGGACCGATTGCCATTTTATAAAGGATTTGTATTCGATGAATCTGGAAAAGCACATCTAATGCTGATCACTTTCGACCAAAAAGCAATCAATGATAAATCTCGGGTAAGGGCAGTTAAATTGATAAAAGAAATTGCTGATAAATTTGAAAAACAGCAAAAAACCAATATTTATTTGTCCGGAATGCCGTTTATTAGAACAGAAATGACGGCTCAAATTACCACGGAATTAGGTATTTTTGTCTCACTTGCACTTTTGGTAACCATGCTAATTTTGTATGCTTTTTTCCGAAGCTTCAAAATTATGTTTTTCTCCCTCATTGTAGTACTGATCGGCATCGTTTCTTCACTCGGAATAATTGTTTTATTGGGCTATAAAATTACCATTATTTCGGGCATGATTCCTTCGTTAATTGTGGTAATTGGCGTTCCCAATACGATATTTATTTTAAATAAATATCACGAAGAATATGCACTACACTGCAATAAAATGCAGGCTTTGCAAATCACTATCGAGAAAATTGGACAAACACTTTTCTTAGCAAATCTTACTACATCTATCGGATTCGGTGTTTTTGCTTTCACAGGAAGTGCCTTTTTGGCCGAATTTGGCGTGGTTGCGGCTATCAACGTTATGCTAACTTATGTGGTTTCACTGGTATTTATTCCATTGGTTTTTAGTTATTTAGACGCACCCTCACAGAATCAAACTTCTCGGTTAGAGTCAGGTAAAATTGCGAGATTTTTGTATAAAGTTGATAAATTAGTCAATACCAAACGTTCAGTCATTTATTCAGTGATTACGGTAATTATTTTATTGTCCATTTGGGGAATGACTCGAATCCAAGCGGTTGGATACATTGTCGATGATTTGGCGGATAATAATCCAATTTTGACCGATTTGAAATTTGTTGAGAAGAATTTTAAAGGAATTATGCCTTTTGAAGTGGCAATTGATACCTACGAAACGGGTAGAGTTACCGGTTCGCCCGAACTCTTCACCAAAATAAAACGCATGGAAAAAGAATTTGCCAAATACCCTGAATTTACTAAATCTATTTCCATCGTTACGGCAGCCAAATTCTTGTATCAAGCACACCGTGGTGGCGACCCAAAATATTTTGTATTGCCCGGGATCGATGAACTTTCTAAACTTCGAGAATACAATTCTAGTGCCAATGGAAAACAAGATTTAACCAAAGGTTTTATTGATTCTACCAAACGTTATACCCGAGTAAGTTATCAAATTGCCGATTGCGGAACGGTTCGTACGAATCAGATTATCAATGAGTTACAGCCAAAAGTTGACTCGATTTTTAATTACGATTCAGAAAATAGTATATTTTTTAAGAAAGGCGATAAGCGTGGCTACGATGCAGAAATAACGGGAAATAGTGTCATTTACGCTTGGCAAAATTCTTATTTGCAAAATAATTTGATTGAAAGCACGCTCCAAGCTATCGTGTTAATTTGCATCATTATGGCTTTACTTTTCCGTTCGTGGAAAATGGTAATTATCTCAACTTTACCAAGTTTAATCCCACTTTTAATCACGGCAGGATTGATGGGTTTCTTCAATATTCATCTCAAATATTCTACGATTTTAATATTCTCAATTGCCTTTGGTATTTCATCCGATGGGACGATTTACTTTTTAACGAGATATAAAGACGAATTATTGAACAAGAAAAGAACCGTAAAAGAAGCCATTTCTGAAACAATTTTAAACACGGGCGTATCCATGTTTTATACGGCCATTATCTTATTTACGGGCTTTTTTATCTTTACAGCCTCTTCGTTCAAAGGCACACAATCGTTAGGAATTCTGGTTTCAATTACCCTTTTAATGGCGATGATTTGTAATTTGGTTTTACTACCCGCTTTTTTGATGACTTTGAATAAAAAGGAGAGTGAAGGGTTGTTAAAATAAATACGTCATAATACCAATGCAAGAATTTCTTATTTTTATTTTGCGGGTTTGATGCTTGTAATCAATGCAATTAAAAATCATCCCGTTATCCAATGACTTTTTGGCAATTTACTTAAGGCCCAAACTAGGATGTAAGAAATTATAAGTGTTAAGCCAGCGTGCGTGAAAATACCAATAATGGGCGGATTCCAAAGCCAGTTTATGCTAAATTTGTGGGAAAGAATGGTAATTATTAAAAAATGAGAAAGGTAAATTCCGAAACTCGCTTTATCCAAATTATCCAGGATTAAAGGATAAAAGGCTTTATTCAATATCTCCTTAAAAAATAGAAAAATTGAAAGCGACATCAGAATAATATTGGGACTGAGATAATGATAAAAATAGTCATCCAACTTACCTTGAGGGATAATCAGCCAATAATTTCCAAAAATAGCAATGCCAAAACCAATCAAAAAACCAGCTACATATAACCATTTATTCCAATTAAATTCTCTGTTTTTGATGACATATCCAGCCACGAAATAGCCCAAATATCCACCAAAATTTTGTAAATCTAATTTGATATTTACACCCCAAAATTTATTAATTAAGGGAAATACTGAACAACTGATCAAACATAAAAGTAGGAAAAAGTTTACTTCTTGTTTGGTAGCCTTTAATAAGCAATGATTGAGAAAAGGTGTTAATAAGTAAAGTCCTAAAATCATGTAAACGAACCACAAATGACCATATAATCCGCCGCCCATGGTCAAATAATCGAGGAATGCTTTTTGAAAAGAAAGCGGATTTCTTTCAAAAATATTATGGTAAATAACGTAAATGATAACCCAAATCGTAAAAGGAACCCAGACTCGCATGAATCTTTTTTGAAGAAATGGAAATAATTCAATTTCCCTTCCCAACAATAATGCGCCAGAAATCATTACGAAAACGGGTACCGAAAATCGTCCGAAGGTACTAATGATGTTGCCAATCCACCACCAACTATGCGGAATTGTTTTATAGTGAAAAAGCATCCCACCCGAGGTGTGAATTATCACCACAATCATGGTTGCAAAAACCCGAAGATTCGTAATCCAATTTAATTTGGGCATATTTTCAGTGTTAATGGTTATAACTTAACAAGTTGATACACTATTTGAATAATTCGCAATGTTTTGATTTATAGCGAGTTACTTAACTCCTAATCCCTAAAACCTAACTCCTACCAATATCTTATCCTCCAACTTTTACTGCTTTGTAACTTTGAGCGATTAACCAAATCATTACCTTGTCACGAACATCACCTTGAATCAAGATTTCTCCATCTTTTACCGAACCACCGCATCCACAAAGATTTTTGAGTTTTTTAGATAAATTTTCTACATCAGCCTCATTTCCAATAAACCCCGTAATTAATGTTACTTGCTTCCCCGCACGAGATTTTTTATCTAACTGAATCTTTAATTTTTGTTTTTCAGGCGGCAATGTTTCGGCAATCTCCTCATTATCAAAAGAATACTCGAATTCTTGATTGGTTGAATAGACTATTCCAACGGGTATTTTTTTATTTTTAGACATGGCCAATTACTTTTAATGATTGTTTTTTAATGGTAACGTTGATTTCATTGGTATTCATTTGCAAAGGTTCACCGTCATAGTGTATCAAAAAATCTTTTGTTGATTTTAATGAAAATTCTTCGGCCGATTGCATTTCAATGTATCTTGAGTTTGGTAAAGTTCCTCTAAAAAGCCGTACTCCAATGATTGGGGCAGCGCCAAATGGAAAAGGTTTCAACACAACCATTTCAATGAGTCCATCATCAATTTTTGATTTTGGCGAAATCATGGCATTATTTCCGTATTGCTTGGCATTAGCAAATGTGATTGCAAAAGCAGTTTTATCTTCCTGATTATCAAAATGATAACTTTCTGGTTTGAAAGTTCGGAAAGATTTTAAAGCCATTTTTGCGTACGTTTTCAAACCTCTGGATTTATTTTTCGCAAATTCGTTAGCAACTTCCGCATCAAAACCCACACCTGCGGTACAGAAAAAAGGAATTTCATTCAAAAAGCACACATCAATAGTAGAAAATGGTTGATATATCGCAAATTGAATCGCTTTTTCCGTTTTCAAAGGTATTTTTAGATGACGAGCCAGGCCATTTCCAGAACCAATGGGAATGATTCCCAAAGCAGTTTCAGAACCGATTAAACCTTTTCCAACCTCATTTACCGTCCCATCTCCTCCAATGGCCACCACTTTTTGAATACCTTGAGCCACTGCTTTTTGAGCAATTTCTGTGGCGTGACCTACGTAATCGGTAAATATCAATTCACAGTCGTGCAACTTTGAAATTAAAGTCTTAATTTTATTTTTCTTTGCGGGGGTAGTTGTTCCCGACTTTAAATTCATCACAAACCAAACCATCAGCTAAAAAAGATAAATAGAAATATTATTACTAAAATAAACGACAAGTACATCAGACCATCAACTAAATAATAATCTTTATATTTTTCAAAATAATCTTTCAATTTCATATTATTATTGTTAAAATGTAAGCCAAAATTACGCAAAATAACCCATGAAAAATTTACTACTTTTATTGTTCTCCATTTGCTGTTTTGTTGCTAAGGCGCATAGTGGCGAAGATAAGAAACAAATACTCACTATTTTATCGCAACAAACAGAGGCTTGGAACGAAGGAAATGTCACAGCGTTTATGAATGGATATTGGGAATCTGACTCATTAATGTATATTGGTAAGACTGGCGTTACCTACGGATACAAAGCTACCTTAATGAGATACAAGAAAAATTATCCAGATAAATCAACGATGGGAACCTTGAAGTTTGATATCGTCAAGGTTAATTTTATCGCCAAAGATGCCTGTTATGTGGTGGGAAAATGGCATTTAACTCGCCCCGAAAAAGGTGATGTAGGAGGACATTATACCTTGCTTTGGCGTAAAATGAAAGGGAAATGGGTCATTGTTGCTGACCATTCTTCGTAGAAAATATTTGATTTTGAACTTCTCGAAATAATTCCATTGGGGTTAACATTTCGAGAAGTTGAAATAACTTATTAAACACAGACCTAATTTATCTGATTGCTCATCACTTAAATATTTTAAACGGAATGCCTCCCGATCGAAAATTGGATGTTGAAAATTCTCCTCTAAAATTTTATAATACTCCTTTTGTTGAAGGCAAAATATCTAAATCTTTTATCTCTCGTTTGGTTGCCATTTTTATTGCTTTGGCAAATGCTTTGAAAATAGCTTCAATTTTATGATGCTCATTATCCGCTTCTGCTTTAATATTTAAGTTACATTTGGCAGTATCCGTAAAAGATTTAAAGAAGTGAAAAAACATTTCTGTTGGCATTTCACCAATTTTCTCACGACTGAATCTAGCATCCCAAACCATCCAATTTCTACCCGAAAAATCAATCGCTGCGTGTACTAATGCCTCATCCATTGGGAGAATATTAAATCCATAACGAGCAATGCCTTTTTTGTCTCCAAGAGCCGTTAAATATGCCTCACCCAACGCCAGAGCTGTATCTTCAATGGTATGATGTTCATCAATATGCAAATCTCCCTCAACTTTTACATTCAAATCTGCTCCCGAATGTTTGGCTAATTGATCAAGCATGTGATCGAAAAAACCTAAACCCGTTTCAATGTTAGATTTACCTTTTCCGTCCAAATTTAATTCTACCCAAATTTTAGTTTCTTTCGTGATTCTCTCAACTTTGGCTTTACGTTCGGGCAGACGAAGAAACTGATAAAT
>JBBAKZ010000076.1:7108-10080 GCA_040403275.1 Arcicella sp.
AGCAGTTGCCGATGCTTGTTCTTGATTTTCTAAAGGTTTTTTTCCTAAATAAATGGCTTTTGAACCTAAATTTATCGCCAATTGCACATCGGTTAGTCTATCACCTAATACAAAAGAGTTTTTTAAATCATATTTTGTTCCGTCAAAATACTTTTCCAACATTCCCGTTTTGGGTTTACGAGTTGGCGCATTTTCATGCTCAAAAGTACAATCAATGTGGATGTCAGCAAATTGAATATTTTCGCCTTCCAATATTTCCATCATTTTATTTTGGGGCAACCAAAAAGTTTCTTCTGGAAACGAATCTGTGCCTAATCCATCTTGATTGGTTACCATAACAAATTCAAAATCAGATTCTTCTGCTATTTTACGAAGATTAGAAATCGCTTTTGGAAGAAATGAAAGTTTTTCAAGCGAATCTACCTGAAAATCAGTGGGTGGTTCTACAATTATGGTACCATCACGGTCAATAAATAATATTTTTTTCATATTTAATTGAATCTGTGTTTAAGCAGAAATGAACCACAAAATTAGTATATGGATGGTAAAATATAACTTTTTAAGTAGAAATTTAGCGAATGATTTTTTGTGAAACTATTTTAATCACCGATGTTAAAGGATTTGATTGTAATTTTGTCTTATAATCTGTTAAAAAAAAATTGAACATGAATTTATTTGAAGAATTAAAAGAATTATTGGTAGGTGAAGTTGCAAGCAAGGCCGCAACTTTAATAGGAGAGAAAGAAGATAAAGTAAAAATCGCTCTTGAAGGTTTATTACCGACATTTGTGGGTGGGTTGATGAAAAGAGCTTCAAATGAAGCTGGAGCAACCACGTTAATGAACGTGGTTAAGAAAGGAAGTGTGAACGGCAATATTATTGATCAGTTGAATGGTTTATTAACGAATAAAGATAGTTTTGCGGGTTTTGTAGAAAAAGGAAACACTGTTGTAAGTATGCTTTTGCCTGATAAAAAAAGCTCAATTGCTACCATGATTTCGCAGTTTGCGGGTGTTAGAAATTCATCAGCTACCACTCTTTTATCGGTAGTAGCTCCTTTAGTTGTGGGTAAATTAGGTAGTCTTGTTTCAACTCAAGGATTAGATAAAACAGGTTTGGCGAATCTGATTTTAGAGCAAAGAAGTATTCTTTTGGATGAAACACCCGAAACTTTACAGCCTAAAATGATTGACGTTTTGGGATTGGCAACTTTCATGAGTGAAGAGATAAAACCTGTGCAATATGTCACTGGTACGATTAAATCTAATACTACTCAAACCATTACGCCGAAGAAACCCGCTGAAAATAGAACAGTTACTTATTCTGATAAAGATTATGAAAGCGAAGCGAGTACTGGTATGACAATTCCCAAATGGTTATTGCCTACTATTTTAATTGCGATCGTTTTGGGAGGAATTGGATATTTCACGGCTACGTACGATTGGAGTAAATTGAGTAACAATTCAACGATTAAAACGGATACATCTCAAAGTGAGCAAGTAACCAATGCCCAAATTGATACGACTAATCTTCCGCAAGATACAACTATCGTACAAGTAGATTCTACTGTTTTGCCCGTGACGCCTACAACAAAAATTATAGCAGTTAGTTTACCAAATGGTCAGAAATTAGATTTAGAAGAGGGAACTTTTAATTACAAATTTGCTAAGTATTTAACGGATTCATCCGCAAAAGTTAATCAATATTTTACGTTTGATAACTTAAATTTTGAATCAAATACATCAAATTTAGTAGCAGGTTCGGATAAAACTATTCAGAGTTTGGCTAAAATTATGGATGCTTATCCACGGGTTCAAATTAAACTTACGGGATATACTGACAATATAGGAGATTCTATCCAAAATAGAAGGTTGTCTTTCAAACGTGCTTATGCCGTAAAGAATCTATTGGTGGCCAATGGTATCAAAAATTTAAGAATTGATTTGGCAGGCAGAGGTTCTTCTTATCCTGTGGCAAGCAATGCTACAGAAGAAGGAAAAGCCAAAAATCGTAGAATCGAAGTAAAAGTTGTTAAGAAATAGTGGATATATTTTTTCAGTTCAACAAAAAAGGCTCAGAATTTATCTGAGCCTTTTTTACGGATAGTGAATCGATGATTTTATTTCGCCTCACTATTTTTCATTTCTTGTACCTGAGTACGAATGTCCTGAGCAAGTGTTTTCAATTGTTGCATTCCGCCTCTTACACGAGTACCGGCTGCTTGATTTTTTTTGTCATAAAACTTGTCAAAATCTCCTTCTAATGACATTATTAAATCTTTCACTTCTGCAAATCTGTTCATGATAGAAAACTGGATTTAGGATGAATAAATAGTTAAAAAAAGCCTTAAAATACTCCGTAGCGTATTTTTCTGGTCGAAATATAGCTATTTTATTACATCTTCCAAATTCAAATTATAAAAAATCAACAAAAACTTTAAAAAAAACATGAAATCTAGGCTAATTCAAGCTGTTTGGTCTGTTCTTCGATGAATTTCTCTGCTATCTGACGGTAAACTCCACCCGTTAGTTTATCCTGTACAATTTTGAAACAATCCATGGTGTATTCTACGTCTTCGAGGGTGTGTGAAGCCGTTGGAATGATTCTCAACATAATTTGTCCTTTAGGCACAACTGGGTAGGTTACGATTGAACAAAAAACGCCCATATTTTCACGTAAATCTTGAACTAAACCAACCACGTGAGTCAATTCATAATCTCCGTGCAAAAAAACTGGCGTTACTGGTGAAGTAGTTTCTCCAATATCAAAACCTCTTTCTTTCAAGCCAGTTTGTAAGGCACGCACATTTTCCCACAATTTTTCACGGAACTCTGGATGCTTTTTGATTAACTCCAAACGTTTCATGCCACCCACTACAAAGGGCATTGGCAAAGCCTTCGCATAAATCTGTGAACGCATATTATATTTCAAATACATCACAATATCCTTATCGGCAGCAATGAAAGCACCAA
>JBBAKZ010000077.1:0-9971 GCA_040403275.1 Arcicella sp.
AAAATGCAAGAATAACTAATGCCCAATTATCAGAAGAAATAGGTCGATCACCCGCCCCGACTTTAGAAAGGGTGAAGAAATTAGAAACTGCAGGGAGAATTGAAAGCTATCACGCACAATTGAATCGTGATAAAGTAGGGTTGGGCGTAACAACTTTCGTAACAATTACCTTAACTGGACATAAAAAACAAGTAACCGAATCTTTTGTTTCTCAAGTAAATTTGATTCCAGAAGTAATTGAGTGTCATCATGTTACGGGTTCTGGAGATTTTCTGTTGAAAATAATTGCAAAGGATATTTCGTCTTATCAAAAATTAATGTTGGAGAAAATTAATGAAATTGAAGAAGTAGCAGGAACACAAACCATGGTAATTCTTTCGACTTTTAAAGAGAGTAAAGTATTACCCATTCCTTGATCATTATTGGTAACTGGTTATTAGTAAGTCTGAACGAATAACTAATTACCAATTACTATTATCTAACTCTTTACTCTTCCACCAATAGATTAAAACTAAAATCCAGTGGATCAAACGCTTCCGCTACTTGACTTATAAATGCTGGATTATTGAGTGAAAAGTTTAAGAAATTTTCGGCTCTTTCCTGTGGTACGCCATTCGGGAAGAGTTTTTGTTTTACGCCCAATAACTGATTGACTTCCGTTTCTTGATTGCGTTCTTCGGCTTTTTTAAGGCGTTTTTCGAGATTTTCTAAAGCATTCAATACTTTTTGTTGCTCGCCTTTTACCGCTCCTTCCAAGGTTTTATCTACTTGTACTGCTTTCGCTAAAATCTTATCAAAAATATTAATAAAGTCTTGACTTTCAGTATTTAAACTTAGTGAATTTTGTGAATTACGTTCTACGAAATTCTTTTTCAATGTTATTTCATCCAAGAATAAATCCTGCGCAGAAAGACCTAATTTCTCTATTCTCTTGGCGGTTGATTTATTGATAATCATCCCAAAATTTCGAGGCATTAAAATGGGGAATTCCACGTTGTGAAAATCGAATATTCCTTTCAATTGTAACCAGTATGGCACTTCTGATGGACCACCGATGTAGGCTAAATTGGGTAAAATAACTTCCTCATACACAGGACGTAAGACAACGTTTGGGCTAAATCTTTCGGGTTCAGTTGCTAATAGATTCAAAATTTCAACTTCCGAAAATTGAATATCGGTATTCAACACTTTGTATAAATCGCCTTCTTTTGTAATGCGTTCACGCACTCCCTCTATGAGATAGAAAAAGTTGATTTCTCTCGGAACAATTTGCGTTTTGTAGCCTAAAGTTTCTAATTCTTTGGTCGTTTCCGAGACAATATCGAAGGCAGAATGATTTAATAAATCGTTTTTAATGATTGGAATAAATTGTTTTTTCAACGCTCTATCATCAGCATCAATGCAGATAAGTCCTTGATTACCAAATAGTTCATGTGCGTAACATCGGGCAGCATTAGCTAAGGTTTCGTGATTTAGATACGCATCTTTGAAAACCGCAGGACATTCGGTCATTTCAGCAATTAAGGTTTCTAGTTCCTTCGGATTCATTCGTCCGACTGCTCCAGTTTGGGTGGTTTCCCAAGCTAGTTTTTTTCCAAATAATGAAAAATGATTGATTTCTGCAAAATCATGGTCTTCACTCGCCATCCAATACACGGGAACGAAATTATAATCTGGGAAATAGCTTTTTAATTTCTTCGCCAAATTAATCGTTGTAATCATTTTAAAGACTACGTATAAAGGACCCGTAAAAATATTTAATTGATGACCCGTTGTAACGGTGAAAGTATTTTCCTGTAAAAGAAGGTCTAAATCAGGCTGATTTGAGAGGTTTTCGTATTGCTTTTTGAGGGTTTCAACCAATACTTTTCGCTTTTCTACGTCAAATTTTTTGAGTGCAATTTGTTGATTAAATCCTTGAATATCAGGATAATTGCCAGAAAATTCCTTGATTTTGGGAGATTGCTGAATGAAGTCTAAAAATAACGACGAAAATTGATTTACTTCTGAAAGCGTTAGTTGGTTGATTTGCATAAGGAATTTAACGTAAAGGGAAATTGGGTTTTTACCCTTTTTCTCTAACGAATAAGTCTGTGAGTTTGTTCCTCTACGGTAGCTCGAAGATTACGACTCCCGATAGTATTTCGAGAACCGTCCAATAACCCGAAATACTATTTGGAGCTACCGTAACTCCCAACTCCCATAAAAAACAAAACCCATCCTACCATCAAACTCGTTCCGCCAATAGGAGCAACCGCTCCCCACGTTTTTACGCCAGTTGCGCAAATCAAGTACAGAGAGCCTGAGAAGATTATGGTGCCAACGATGAATGCGTAACCCGCCCCAATGAGAAATTTATGAGGAATTTTATCGATTAAAATCCCGACAAGTATCAGGGTTAAAGCACCGTACATTTGATAGCGGGCGGCTGTTTCATAAGTTTCTAAATTACCTGCTTTTTGTAAAACTACTTTGAAAGCATGGGCACCAAAGGCACCCAAGGCAATTGATAATCCGGCAAAGATTGCTCCTGACTTTAGGAATAATTTGTTCATGTATGTTATTTTTTTAAACTCGTTGCAAAATTTATATTCATGGCCAAAATTGCTTCTTCAATCGTTCCTAAGCCCACTTCGGCTCTTCTTTTGTTGAGATTTGGCGGGTCAATCACTGTTTTAGGTTCGTAACTGGTACCTTTTTCATTGATTTTGAGTTGAGTTCCGTACACTTGTGGCTTTTCTTGATTAAGCTTAACTCTATCCGTGAAATACGCAAATGCCATAGGATTTGCATTGATTTTGTCGATGTGTTTTTTCATTTCCACCAACACTTCTTGTTGAAATGCAGCATCATTATCAAAACGCTGAACCATTTGCAAAAAATTATGGGAACTTTGTTTGCCCACTTCGGTGTACCCCAAAAAACCATTTTCTTTGAATAACGTTTTGAGTTGAATTTTGTCCGCATCACCCACTGATTTCCATTCATCCATCAGGTTTTTTATTTCTGGCGAGTCACTTTTCACATGTTGATTCATAAAATCAATGTGTCGTTTCGCAACTAATTGGTCGTGTTCAATCATCAAATCAATTTGCTTGGCAACGGCTGGCAGTTTTACCGATTCAGTTTGAGCAATTATTTGAACCGTTGTAAATAGTATGAATAAGAAAAACAAGATTTGCTTTTTCATTTTCTTGGGAGTTAGGTTTTTTTAAAAGAGATATTTTATGGATATGTATCTTTATTTGAAAGAAATTTATCCAAAAAATAATCCGGCATAATAAATTGGCAAAAAGTTTATTTTGTCAATAACTCCTTGATTTGCGAGAGAATAAACAACTGCTTTTTCAATATGTGGATATTTTTCAAGTAAATAATGAAGACTTTTAAGCGAACCATTCTTTCCTGCTTTTACTTCCACTGGAATTATTTGACCTTCACGAACCACCACAAAATCAACTTCTGAATTTGCTCCTGGTTCAGTTCTTGCCCAATAAAACAAATTGTCATCGGTATGTGCAAGTATTTGTTGCGCTACAAATTGTTCTGCTAAAACTCCCTCAAAGGCGGAAGTTAATTGTCGTTTTGTATAAAGATTGGCATACTCAATTTGCCTTTTTCGAATTAATAATCCGATGTCTAAAAAAAAGGTTTTAAACTGTTTCCCACTCGGAGTAAGGGGTAATCCAGCGATAGAAACGTTGGGAATACTATCAATTAACCTTGCTGTTTTTAATAAATCTACCCCTTTTTTGATGGTTGGAATCGTGAATCGGTCTGACAGTTTGGTGTAAATAATTTGATTGCCAACGAATTTTGTAATGTTCTCAATAATATCTTGAAGGCAGTCATTATTAATAGATGGTTTGTACTTTTTGAAGTCTTGTTCATAAGTATAAAGCAAATTGTTTTGAATTTCTTTAATTCCTATAAAATCTTGTGTTTCAACATAATACTTCACACATTCTGGCATGCCGCCTACGATAAAGTAAAGTTGTAATTGTTCAGAAAGTACATTTTCAACTGACAAAGGAATCTCTTTTGGAACCTCTTTTAGTAATTCAGCAAGAGGTTGTTTATTATTCGCTACTAAAAATTCAGTAAAAGTCATTGGATAAAGATTCATAATCTCAACCCTCCCAACGGGATATGGTTGGTCTCTGAATTCAAAATCCAGTAATGACCCCGCTGCAATGATGTGCAAGTCTGGTAAATCTTCATAAAAATATCTCAAAGAACCAAGTGCTTCCGAACAGCTCTGGATTTCATCAAAAAAGACTAAAGTTCTCCCTTTGACTATTGAAACTCCCAGTACTAATTGTAATTCTAAGATGATACGATTTACATCAAAATTTTGTTTAAAAATGATATGTAAATCTCTTTGTTTTTCAAAATTTATAATGACAATATCATTCAGAAAATAATTTTCTCCAAAGTTTTTAACCAGCCAAGACTTTCCAACTTGGCGAGCTCCATTGATAATCAAAGGCTTCCGATTTACTTTGTTGTTCCAAGAAATTAACGTTTGTATCTTATCTCGAATCATAGTTTTTTATTCAAAAGTAATATATTTTAGAATAAATACCATAAAACTTAAAGAACCTTTTAGAATAAATACCATAAAACTAAATTCATATTTTAGAATAAATACCCAAAAGCGTTTTACTTCTTCCTTTTCAAAGCCAAATCATGGGCGGTATCGTAATAACTTCTTAGATTTATCCAGTCAAAAGTTTCGGAAATACTTTCCACTCGGTTGCGTTGCGTAATCCGTTCACGTTGAGACTGTTTGACGAATTTCAAGAGCATTTCTGATAATTGTTCGGCTGCTTTATGGAAGTCTTGCGAAGTACGATTGACCACCATCACGCCCCATTGCTCGTAATCACGCATGATTTGCATCATGTAATCCCCAAAACCCGAAAGGTCAGAAGTAATCGTAGGAACACCACGAGCAATACATTCTAAAGGCGTATATCCCCACGGTTCGTAATAACTTGGGAAAACACCCAAATTACAACCTCGCACAAATTGACCGTAATCCAAGCCAAAAAGTGGATTGGTGGAAACAATAAAATCAGGATGATACACAATTTTAACTCTATCTTCGGGATTATTCATCAAGTTCGCTTTGCGGGTATAATCCGTGATGCCGTCTTCTTGTTTGAGTAAATGCGTAACCACTTTCGGACGTTTGTTGGTCTTCCACGTTTGGATGGTTCTACGCAAACGTAAACGCCAGTATTCATCAATAAATTCGTTCAAATCGGGCATTTTTAAGTCCGTTGCCGAGGCTGATGCTTGGAAAAGTTTTTCCCCAATTTGTTTCTCGATGGCATTACAAGTTTCATGAATTTCATCCATTACCGCTCTCGATTGCAACACCTCTGGGTCGATAGAATGGAAAGGTTGTTTGGTAATAAAAAACATCACCACCGTCTTATCAATTTTGGCTTGCTTCATTTTGTAATTCAGCCTTGCAAGGGCTTCCAAAGTGAGGTCATAACCTTTATTGGAGAATTCGTAGCGGCCAGAAGTAAAGAAATACAAGGTTTTTTCAAGGTCGAACGGTTGACTTTGAAAGAAATGCCCCATCACAAATTCATTGATTTTATCTTTGAATTTAGTATGCAAATTCTGATGCTCGTGCATCGCCGAAAAACGAGTAATATTGAGTCCGTTTGGGAGAATTAAATCAGGAACTTTGCCCAATAAAAATTCACATTCCCGAGCGGTTACATCACTCACGGTTGTCATGACATTACATAGATTTGCCGCCAAACGTTCGATGGTAGCTTGGGTTTCTATGCCGTAATGTCTTGCTTCGTCTCGCCAGTTAAAAGTATGGAGTTTATCGTAAAAATTGGGTACATTTCCTGCTAAATATCGACCTAACATGGTGGCGTGCGTGGTGAAAACGGTGGCAATTTTTACGCCATCTTTTTTCAAATCGGGAATACACGTTGCGGCCATCCATTCGTGAATGTGCGCCACAATTGTAGCTTTATTTGCTTGTTCTTGGCATAATTCCGTTAGGAAAACACGAATCATTTCACCGAATAAAATCGTCTGATTTACGATGTCCTCAACGTTGATGGTCGAAACTTGGTGCGCTTCCCAAAGTCGCCCTTTCAATTCATTAAGTTTACCGCTAATCGAATTCAAATCGAACAGAATAATTCTGGGTTTACCCGTAATGAGCCAATAGCCGTAATGAACACCCAGACCCGCTTGTCGCATTTTCTGAATGGTTTTTCCGACAATAGAATCGTCTAAATCTTCAATGGGTTCGAATTCAGCAGAGGCAGTTTGCGGAAAATACGGGCCTAAAAGAAAGTAATTATCACCCCATTTCTCAACCATAGAGGGCACTTTTGTTCGGATAACTGTGTAGATTCCACCCACTTGATTACAAGTTTCCCAAGCAATTTCAATTAATATTTTTTGCTTGTTGGTAGAGGATTTGATTGGGTTTTGGATTTCCATTGGTTTTATGGTTCACGGTGAACGGTTAAACGGTTTTGTGAATAAAGGGATAAAGGCTAATTTACAAAAAGTAAAGTTTTTAATAGTGATTTCCACTAAAATTATTTCCTGCAAAACCGTTCACCTTGTACCATTCACCCTGTACCGAAAATTAATCTTCCAAAATATTACCCATAAATGTACTTTTAAAGGCAAATGAAATCAAGAAAAATACGATTGCCCAACGTAAATAAGGATGATAAAAATCTTGAACATTTCGGTAATTATCTTGCTTAATTTCTACTTTTTCTAAACGGTTAATTTCCTTAAAAATTTTTTCCAAAGAACGAGCATCCGTGGCACGAAAGAACTTTCCTTCACTGATTTTGGCAATTTCTCTCAACGTGCCTTCATCTACTTTATCGGTCGTATTTTTGTCGCTTCCCACCGCAACGGTATATACCCTTATCCCAAAAGCTTTTGCCAATTGGGCGGAAGTAACAGGGTCAAGATTTCCAGCTGTATTGTCCCCATCAGAAATCAAAATGGCTACTTTACTTTTGGTTTCAATCTCTCTTAAACGATTGATACACATGCCCAAAGCATTCCCCACGGCCGTTCCAGAAATCGTAATAATGTTGGAAGAAATATCTTCGATATATTCGTTAAGCATTTCATAATCAGTCGTTAATGGGCAAAGTGAATAGGGTTCTCCCGAGAAAATTACGAGTCCGATTCGGTCTTTCGAACGCCCTTTAATAAACTCTTTGGCCACATTTTTTGCCACCGATAAACGACTTGGAGGAATGTCTTTGTTGTCCATAGATTTAGAAATATCCATCGCCAACATAATGTCAATTCCTTCGGCGTATTCGTCGGATTCGGCAATGGAGCGCTGCGGACGAGCCAAGGCAATGATAATTAAAGCAATAGAAAACATCAAGAAAATACCTGGAATAAACCGTAAAAAACTAATCCAATTTGTCTGAATATCATTGGCAGGAAACGCCACATTGAGTTTTTGAGTAGCATTACTCCGAAGCCAATCACGCAAAAGGAAAAGTATCGGAATGACCGGTAAAATGTAAAGATACACGGGATGCGCCCAATCGAAACTCGAAAAGGTGGAGGGAAGAAACCAATATTTTGAAAACCAATCTGTCATATTTTTTTGGTAAACGATGAACGGTTTACTATTCACCGTTCACCGTTCACCTTTTACCGTTCACCGTATACCGTTCATCCCCATCTCAACTCTCCGCTCACGATAAAGCCCTTCCGCCAATTCTTGAAGAATTTGTAAAGAGGCAATTGTTTTACTGGAATAGACACCTCCATAAACCGTTGCATCAATTTCTCGAAGGGCATCCGACAAGCGGTTATCTTTAAGATTATCCAAAATTTCTTTGGTTGTAAAAGTGGTAAAGGGTTTATTTTCAATGCGTTCAATGTATTTTTTCCAAAGCACAACTGCCTTTTCAATATTTTCTAAACGCTTTTTTGCATCATCCGTTCCCCGACTAAGTCGTTGAAAAAGTTTCTTAAAATCATCGTATCGTCTCTTAAAATTAAAGAGCCTAATTTGTCGGCGAATGGGCTTTCCAAAAAACCAAAAAACCATCCCAACAATCAGAAGTAAGCCAATAATAACCAAGAAAATTAGCGGAAAATTAACTTGTCGAGCAATAGGAATGAGGCGAGTATCTTTTTTTAATGAAAGCGTATCAATACTAACATTGGGTTTAATGATACTATTTAAAACTACATAATCGATTGGCGCAAATACACGAGTACAATCACGTCTGGTGAGTATATACACGGGTAAACTCAACTCCTGAATGGGAGAGACTTCAAATGAAATGAGTGTGTAAACAACGCTATCCAGACTGCCATTTTCATCGGTAAGGGTGTTGAAATATTCTCTTTTTACTAATTCAAAAGGCGTAAAATTATACGAAGAATCGGGAAAGAAAACATCGGCAGTTGCTTTGTGGCGATAACTGAGGGCATATTTTACGGGCAAACCCACTTTTACACTATCACTCAAAAACTTACCTTTTGGCGGTGCCCAACTGGGAATTTGGGTGGCTGCAGTAAATGAATAGAAACAAGAGTAAAGCGCACAAAGCATAGCCATTGCACGCAAAAACAACGTTTTATTCTTTATTTTGAATTTCTGGTGAAATTGTCTAATTGCTCGTTTATAATATTTATTCATTATCCTCTGAAACCTTTACACTAAAAAAATCTACTTCCTAACCCTAAACAATTTAATCAATTTAGGTACATAATCTTCCGAGGCATCAATGGCTATGTAATTAGCTCGGTTTTGCTTACATATTTGGTCTAGTTGTTCCGAATTCTTCTCGAATAAATCTTTCATTCTATTTCTAAACCAATTAGATGAAGCATTAATCCAAATCGTTTTCCTACTTTCCGTATCAAATACGGGAATAATACCCAAACGAGGCAAATTCGTTTCTCGTTGGTCGTAAAGATGAATCACAATTAAATCATGTCTTCGGGCGAGGGCTTTTAGGTTTTCTTCGTAGCCTGTATCGATAAAGTCAGATACCAAAATTACTAAACTTCTGCGTTTCAACACGTCCAAAGTAAACAAAATCATCTTTTTAAGATTTGTTCCCGTAGATTCCGATTTGAGTTTAAAAAGCTCTAAAATCGTTCTATAACCGTGTTTTAAGGTATTAGCGGGTTTAATATATTTCTCCTTTTGGTCAGAAAAACACAATAATCCTACGTGACTTGCCTCCTTGATGGCCGGGAAAGTCAACACGCCACAAATCTCTTTGATGGTATCCAATTTTGACCGGTCAGAACGCCCAACGTGTTGTGAAGCACTTACATCCACCACAAAAAATACCGTTTGTTCTTTTTCTTCTTTGAATATTTTCACAAACGTTCCATGTCCTTTGGCGGAGGTATTCCAGTCGATCAGTCGTACATCATCACCGTATTGATACAAACGTAAGTCGCTGAATTCCAAGCCCGAACCTTTAAAAATAGAATGGAAATTTCCTCGCATTTGCGAAGTTACCGCCTTGCGAATTTTAATTTCGTATTTATAAAGTTTGGATAAAAATTCGTTTGGATTCATTGTTTCTGATTGCGGATTTTGGCATGTGGATTTCGTATTGTGCTCTTCACGTCCTCATGTTCAGAACTCAAAAATAAGCATTTAAGCCTGATTAGTCGTTATTTATGAAATAAACATTTTCAAAACCCCAGAGGGATGAGATGGTGGTAGAAAAATAGAATGATACACATTTTTAAGCCTCAGCGAGGCGATAAGTTGATGCCCAAATGTATGACATTGACCAACATGTTGCTCAAAGAGTGCTTTCATACGTGGTTTTTTCTTTTTTTTACCAATATTTCAGCATTCGGTGGTTCTATCTGCTGAA
Organism: Arcicella sp.; assembly: GCA_040403275.1. Lineage (GTDB taxonomy): Bacteria > Bacteroidota > Bacteroidia > Cytophagales > Spirosomataceae > Arcicella. Next base: position 9,888 of record JBBAKZ010000077.1, read on the forward strand.
AACGAAAAATCACCCAAACCCAAATACATTTCCTAAAAAAACTTATCTTGCATTTTAGCGGTGAGTTTTAAGGAACAAGTAAAG
>JBBAKZ010000078.1:0-1779 GCA_040403275.1 Arcicella sp.
ACAGATTGTTATCATAAAAATATGGTTTTTAGAGATACCGGCATGTTTGATATGGAATATGCAGAAATGCCCAAAACAAATGCGTTCAAAGACACGGCATCCATTCGCAGGTTCATGTATCGGCTTTCTTACGCTGATGCCATTATTAAACCTAATCAATATACCATAGATTCTATTCCTGAAACGGCTACTATAAATGTCAACGGAATTTATTTTACGGATAAGCAGGTTCTTGCAAAAATTAAGGATTATGAAATCCTAAAAATCAAGAAGGATTCTGTCTATGCCAATCGATATGATGAGATTAAGAAAATTTACACTGTTTCCGCTCGTTATCAAAAACCCCATGCGGTTATTTATCAAGACCACGCAAATCTTCCCCACGATTTTTTCTTTTTTAAACAATACACCCTTGAACCTGTGCGCTATCGATGTTTTTCCTATTCGCCCGTTTTAGATATTTTTAACACGGAAGATTCTATCGTTGTTTTTAATAAACCAAGGGTGATGGTTGATGGTAGATTACAAGCTAAAATATTTGATTATCAGCATATTAACTTAGAAAATATTCAGCAAATTGAATTATTTGCGAAAGAGGAAGCCTATAAATATTTTGGTACAAAAGCAAAATCGGGATTGATTTCAATAACATCCAAAGCCAGTAAATTTAATCTCCAATGGGCCTTGTCAAACACTCGGGTGATTATAGAAATTCAAGATAAAAAAGAAAAATGGAAAGTAATCGGCGATACGATTCTGACGAGTTTAGAACAATTTAAGGCCTTTAGAAATCAGGCATATCAAGTAAATGGGCCTATTTATTTAATTAATGGAGAATTAGAAACGGAAAAAATTAACCGTAAAACCATTGATTTGGATGCGATAGAAAGTGTTAGAATTGTTAGTGGAAAGCGAACAAAAAGAACACCTTTTAATTCGAATAATACAAGCATTTCTTTTGCCAAAATGTACGAAACCTTAAGCATTGCGAATGATACTGTATTTATCCAAACAGAAAAAGAAAGTTGGACCTCGAATAGTCGCATTGGCATTTCCAGTGTGATGAGCCAATTAAGGAGAATGCGAAATGCCGACCCAGAGCCAACTCCTATTTATATTGTTGATAATCAGGAAATTACTGCTGAGAAACTCAAAGAATTCAAATCAAAACAACTTGAATTTGTGGAATCATTAGAAGGTTGTGATGCCATTTCGAGATACGGAAAACGGGCTGAATTTGGGGTGGTTATTTATCGAAAGCGATGAAAATACTTAAAGTAGGCTTTGTTTTAAAAGAAGCCTTCTTGTTTTACTACACTTTTATTGCCTATTTTTTTTAACTTTGGTGAAACAACAAATGGATGAAGATATGAACGTACAAATCAATCAAAAAATCATTGAGTATTTCAAAGATAAACCTGCTGTGAAAAAGGTCTATATTTTTGGCTCGTATGCCCGTAATGAAGAAACGCCCGAGAGTGATGTTGATATTTTGGTGGATTTGGATCCTGAAGCCAGAGTAGGAGGGTTTCAATTTGGTGGAATGTTGGAAGATTTAAAAGACATTCTTTTCAAGGATGTTGATTTATTGACTCGTGGAAGCATATCTAAGTATATTTTACCTTATGTAGAAAATGACAAAATTTTAATCTATGAAAAGTAAATTAGACGATTTGGCAAGAGCAAAACACATGGCAGATTGTATTGCCGAAATTGAGTTATTCCTAAAAATGTTCCCTCTTGATGAAATTGAGACCAATTTAATGTTTAGAAGAGCAT
>JBBAKZ010000078.1:1789-9915 GCA_040403275.1 Arcicella sp.
ATTGGAAAGATCATTAGAAATTATAGGCGAAGCAACTATTCATCTTACCGAAGAAACGAAAAATAATCATCCCGATATTCAGTGGAGAGGGATAAAGGGAATCCGAAATATTGTTATTCATGACTATTTCGGAGTTGATTTGGAATTTATCAAATTAGTAATCACCGACGAACTTCCCAAACTAAAAATAGTCATTCAACAAATCATCAACCAATTAGAAAACAAATGAATCAAGTGAAAAAATCAATCAAATTATTCCTATTAATCATCCTCATTGCGCAAGGCTCAACGTTGTTTGCCCAAAAGAAAAACATCACGCTCGAAGATATATGGGCAAAAGGAACCTTCCGTTCGCAAAGCGTTCAGCAAATAAACTGGATGAAAGACGGAGCATTTTATTCGGCTTTGGAGGGAGAGAAAATTATCAAACACCAAGTGACCGACGGAGCCGCCGTTGCTACGCTTTTTGATGCTGCCACGAGTGTTGAAAACCTAGGCAAAAAAGTCGCTATCGAAGATTATGCACTTTCGGCAGATGAACAAAAAATCTTAATTTCGGCGGAAAGTGAACCCATTTATCGTCGTTCTTCACGAGAAGAAAATTATGTTTATGACCTAAAAACCAAGAAGTTATCCCAATTATCGAAAGGGGGAAAGCAAATGTTTGCTACTTTCTCGCCTGATGGTTCAAAGGTAGCTTTTGTCCGTTTGAATAATTTATACATGGTCGACTTAGCCACCATGACCGAGAAGCAAATCACGAAGGATGGGAAATGGAATCACATCATCAACGGTGCTTGCGATTGGGTTTATGAAGAAGAATTTTCGTTTGCAAAAGCATTTCAGTGGTCGCCCGACAGCAAAAGAATCGCCTTTATTTCTTTCGATGAAACCAAAGTGCCAGAATACAATATGCAAATGTGGGGCAATTTGTATCCAACTGATTATAAATATAAATATCCCAAAGCGGGCGAGCCAAATTCAATCGTAACGGTGTCGATTTTTAACTTGACCGACAGCAAAACGGTGAAAGTGGATATTGGCAAAGAAACCGACCAATATATTCCAAGAATTCGTTGGACAAATGATGCTAATGTGCTGTCCTTGAATAGGTTGAATCGTTTGCAGAACAAAATGGAAATCATGCACGCAGAGGCAAGTACAGGCAAAACGAGCGTAATTTTGACGGAAGCAAGCAAAACCTATGTAGACGTTGAGAATTTTGCGGATGATGTGTATTATTTAGCGGATAATAAATCGTTCGTCATGTCGTCAGAAAAAGAGGGATTCAAACACTTGTATTTGTACGATATAACAGGGAAATTAATTCGCCAAATCACATCGGGAAATTGGGAAGTAGCTGAATTCTACGGTATCGACGAAAAAACGAAAACGCTGTATTTTACATCAATGGAACTTTCGAACATCGAAAGACAGCTTTTTAGTATTTCATTGGATGGTAACTCAAAGAAACAATTGACTTCGGAAAAAGGCATGAATTCTGCTAATTTTAGTAAGGATTTTCAATTTTATATCCTCAGTAATACCGCCTCGGATAGTCCTTTGAAGGTTAGTTTGCATAAAGCCCTAACGGGCGAATTGGTGAAAGTGTTGGAAGATAATGCCGCCCTACGCAAAAAATTGGAAGATTATAACATCGCTCCAAAAGAATTTATGACCATCAAAACGTCAGAAAATATTGAATTGAATGCTTGGATGATTAAACCCACGGATTTTGACCCAACAAAAAAATATCCCGTATTTATGTTCTTGTACGGAGGCCCAGGAAGTCAGCAAGTTTTGAATAATTTTGATGCTTCCAACGGAATGTGGTTTCAGCATTTGGCACAAAAAGGCTACATTGTGGCTTGTGTGGACAATCGTGGAACGGGTGGAAAAGGAGCCGATTTCAAGAAAGTTACTTATTTGAATTTGGGTAAATTAGAGGTAAAAGACCAAATCGAAGCAGCAAAATATTGGGGTTCATTGCCTTACGTGGACAAAAGCAGAATTGGTATTTTTGGCTGGTCGTATGGTGGATATATGTCGTCCAATTGTTTGTTTCAAGGCGCCGATTATTTCAAAACTGCCATCGCCGTTGCACCCGTAACTAACTGGCGTTTTTATGACACCATTTACACCGAAAGATTCTTGAGAACGCCCCAAGAAAACGCTTTAGGTTACGATGAAAATTCACCCGTAACTTACGCCAAAAACCTAAAAGGTAACTTCCTATTAGTTCACGGCACGGGCGATGACAACGTACATTTCCAAAACTCAATCTCGTTGGAAGATGCCCTCATCAAAGCCAACAAGCAGTTCCAATCCTTCTATTATCCCAATAGAAACCACGGCATTTACGGCGGAAATACTCGTTTGCATTTATTTACGATGATGACTAATTTCTTGGAGAAGAATTTGTAGATAGTTAGGAGCTTCTAGAAAGTAGAAGGAACTTTCTGGAAGTATAAAACGCTGACTTCACTTTCCGAAAGTTATTTTTACTTTCGGAAAGTTGAATTCTATAATAGAACTTTTGAGAAATTGAATTCTCTGAGAGCATTTCTTGAAAGTAGCAGGAACCTTGGAGAAGTATAAAACGCCCTCTTCACTTTTCGAAAGTTATTTTTACTTTCTGGAAGTCTAACTTTCGGTAGAACTTCTCGAAAGTAGAAGGAACTTTCGAGAAGTATAAAATGCCCAATAGTTTAACTCGCTACAAAAAATCTACTATGAAAAATTACGAAATACCACTACTACCAGAAAATTATTACCACATTTACAATCATGCCAATGGAAGTGATAATTTATTCTTAAATTCTGAAAATTATCGTTATTTTTTACAGCGTTACGCTACTTTTATCAATCCAATTGCTGATACATTTGCCTATTGTTTGATGCCGAATCATATCCATTTCCTCATTAGAATTAAATCTGGGCCTGATTTACAAAAGGCATATCAATACAAAACAAGATTGAGTAAAACACTTTTAGAATAAAAAATCCCAAACTATTTAAGTCGAGAATTTGCGAGCTTGTTTAGTTCATATTCTCAGGCTTTCAATAGACAAAATGGCAGAAAAGGAAATTTATTTAATCCTAATTTTAAGCGTAAACTCATTGAGACAGAGAAATATTTTACTCAATTAGTCTAATATATTCGTGCAAATCCAGTTCATCATGGTTTTGTCAAAGATTTATCAGCTTGGAATTATTCCTCATATCATGCCTTTTTATCTCGCAAACAGACTAATTTAAAAAGAGATGAAGTGTTGGATTGGTTTGGAAATATTGATAGTTTTAAGGCATTTCATGAGGGAACGCCATTAGGAGGGAAATTAGATTTTGATTAATGATAATTACTCTACCGAGGAACTTTCTGGATGTTGAAGTACAAGTATAATATCCCAAAGAATAGGATTTATTGAAATTATTAGAATCGTAATAACCAACATGACCCCAAAAACCTACATAACCACAGGAGAAAACATCCCCACGCCAACCGCACCCATTAGCAATGCCGTGGTGGCAGGAAATTATTGCCATGTCAGCGGGCAATTAGCGGTTGATAAAAATGGTGTTTTTGTGGGCGGAAATACGCTGGAACAAGCTCATTTGGCTTTTAACAACGTTTTTGCCATCTTGAAAGAAGCTGATTTCTCAAAAGAAGACATCGTGTTTATCGACTTGGCTTTTATTGATTTGAATGATATTTCCGTCATTAATCATTTCTACGATTCTCTTTTTGAGACGGGTCGCAAACCCTGCAGAACGGTTTATCAAGTCGCCGCATTGCCTTTTGATGGCAGGATTAAAGTGATGGCAATTGCCATTAAATGATTGATTTCATGGTACATAAATCATCGAAAAAATTTCTCCAAAAGGCATTGTTTAGGGTGCGGGTTCTGGTGAAATGAGCATGAGTTTTGTGAATTTGTAAGAAAAAATGCACGTAAGTATAATAAGCGAGATACGGTCTTTATTGGCTGTGTCTCGCTCTTGTACCGGTATGAATCTGTATGGAATAAGGTAGAAAAGAAGGAAACAGAAAGGCCAATTATTTGGTTATTTAACGAGTAAGATTATTTTCATTTCAACCAATTTTTCAACAAAAATTATGTTAAAACGCATTTCAACCTTCAGTATTATTTTATTGGCAACGATGTTTGCCATCACCACATTTGCCAAAGGCAAGCCTCAATACTACGAAACGAGAGTGTATAGTTTCAAGTCTGCTGCACAAAAAACCGTTGTGGAAGATTACTTCAAAAATGCGGCTATTGCTGCTTATAATCGTGCGGGAATTGCTTCAGTTGGTGTTTTTGACGAAGCCGACCAAAAAGATGGCTTGAAACTTTACGTCTTGATTCCGTATAAATCTTTGGAGGATTTTAGCAAAATTGGGGCGAAATTATCGGCGGATGTAGTTTATCAACAAGCGGCAAAACCTTATTTGGATGCCGACCACACAACGCCCGCTTATGAACGATTTGAAAGTTCATTATCGGTTGCTTTTAAAGATTGGACAACCTTGAAAGTTCCAACCACGTCAGCTCCAAAATCGGAACGAGTATATGAGTATCGTTTGTACGAAAGTCATAGTGAGGCAAAAGGAAACAAGAAAGTTGATATGTTTAATGAAGGCGGAGAAATCGGTATTTTCGTAAGATTGGGATTCAATCCTGCCTTTTATGCTCAGACGATTATTGGTGGGAAACAGCCTAATTTGGTGTATATGACAACTTTTGATAATAAAAAATCGAGAGATGAGCATTGGAAAGCTTTCGGAGCGGATTCAGAATGGAATCGTATTAAAGCCCTTCCGGAATACGATCATGCCATGACAAAGGCCGAAATTCACTTTTTGACTCCTCTTGACTATTCGCAGATTTAGAAAAGTTAAGTGTTTATGAGTTAAGTGTTAGTTTGATTTCTGTAAAAATATTCTTTTTTGAATGAGTATATTTTTACAGAAGCTAAATTTCCCTTAAACTCATAAACTCATAAACTCATAAACTTATTTGCGATAATCTAACGCAGGTTTTCTATCACCCAAAAGCGCTTCATACTTAAAATTAGCTCCACGTTTTTGTTGCCATTCTGCTTTTGCTTTTTCAATTAAAGCTGCATCTTTATACAAGTCTAAAGCTGTGCAAGCCAATGTTTTAGCAGCAACGACCATCCCTTTTTGTCCAATCGTCATACCACTAGCCGCCGTTGATTGCCAACTATGTGCGGCAGAACCCGAAACCCAAGTAGCCGTTTGTAAACCCACCGTTGGCACCGTCCAACTTACATCACCCACATCCGTTGAACCACCACTGGTAGCACTTTCCGAACCGTCTCTAAAATCCTTTACCTTCGCTGCATTTTCCACGGGTTGCTTTTGATCTCCTAAGGTTTCACTTATTTTTTCGGCAAATTTCTTCTCTTCTTCGTTATAAGTTACGCCTCCGACCATTGCCAAATTATTGTGCATCGTTTCAGCCAAGGTAACGTTTGGTAAAAGGTTGAAAACACCGCCCAAAACTTCCCATTCCACTTTTGTTCCCGTTCCCATAGCCGCACCTTGCGCCGCATTTTCAATGCGTTTCCAAATACTTTGTAAAATATCACGATCTTTGTGACGAGCGTAATAATACACCTCAGCGTAAGCAGGAACCACATTTGGCGCATCTCCGCCCTTCGTAATTACGTAATGAATGCGAGCATCTTGTGGGATGTGTTCACGCATCATATTTACCATCATGTCCATTGATTCAACGCCGTCCAATGCCGAACGACCTCTTTCGGGCGATGCTGCTGCGTGTGCCGCAATGCCTTTGAAACGGAATTTAGCATTTTTATTGGCCAACGAAGTTCCCGCATCAGCTGAATTCTGAGAACCTGGATGCCAGTGTAAAACCACATCTACCTCATTAAAAAGTCCTTCTCGAACCATGTAAACTTTGCCCGAACCACCTTCTTCCGCAGGACAACCGTAGATTTTAACGGTTCCTTTTTGTCCCGATTTTTGTAGCCAATTTTTTACTTCAATGGCCGCAGCAACCGATGCCGTTCCGAATAAATTATGTCCACAGCCGTGACCACCTTTTTGGTTTGGAATTGGTTTAATTTCAGGAACGGATTCTTGTGCTAGGCCTGGAAGCGCATCATATTCGGCTAAAATTCCAATGGTTGGTTTGCCTTCACCAAAAGTTGCCAAAAAAGCCGTTGGAATTCCTGCTACGCCCGCTTGCACGTTAAACCCTTCTTTTTTGAGTAACTCTTGCAATAACATGGATGATTTTTCTTCCATGTAACCCAGTTCGGCATAATTCCAGATTTGCTTTGAAATCCCTGCGTATTCGTCAAAACGTTTGTCGATGTTGGAAATAATGGTTTGTTTATCGGTATTTTGTGGAGGCACCGCTAGGGTTTTCTTTTTTTGAGAAAAGGCCGATAAAGCTGAGAGTGTTAGGAGAATAATAAAGGATTTTTTCATTTTTGTATGGTTGATGTTTATTCCATAAAGATACAAAAGTGTACTAATATTATTGAGCACTGATTTTTAATACACATTAAAATGAATTTATTTTTTGCTACCTAAGCCTGTGTAAATGTGTTTTTAGTGTTTGACGGTTGAAATATTTAATTTATCTTCACAACAAATCTAAATAAAAAGCCGATGAAGCCTTTCCTAATCCTACTATGTGTTTTATTTATTTCAAAATCATTTGCCCAAAATATTACGTCACCCGAAGAACAGGACGCAATCAAAAAAGTAATTACGGACGAATCTAAGTTTTTCTACGCTCGGAACATAGAAAAATGGACAAATTGTTACCGCCAAACGCCGCAAACGTATTGGGCAAAAATCGAAAAAGAAGAAGGATTTCAAAAAGAAGGATGGGATAATATTATGCCTTTCGTAACTAATTATTTTATAGAAAATTCAAAGCCAATTAAAGCAAGTTTCAAACGGGAAAATTATAATTTTAGAAAGGTGAATCCAACCTATATTTGGGTGACTTTCGACCAAATTAGAACGGTGAAAGATAAAAGGGATTTGTCAAAAGAAACTCGTATCTTAGAATTAATTAAAGGAGAATGGAAAATGGTGAATGCAACGGGTTTTTATCTCCCTTCTGAAAAATTAGTAAAACCAGAAACAGCCATTAGCCCAAAAGATAAAGGTAAATCGGAAAGTTCAGAGAAGGAAGGTTCAGTGAATTCGATAAAAGAGAAGAAAGTAAAGGAAGTAAAAAAGGCTTTGTAAGTACAGGTTATCAGTTATTAGTTAATGAGTATTGGAACTAAATCTACAGAAATCGGACTCATTTTAACTGATAACTGATAACTGATAACTAATAACTGATAACTAATAACTGATAACTAATAACTAATAACTGATAACTGATAACTATATAACTGGCGTTGCAAACAATTTTACGTCTTCAAGCGTAATGACATCATTACACATAATTACCAGACGTTCAACCACATTTCGTAACTCACGAACATTCCCTGTCCAAGGCAACGATTGTAGATATTTCATCGCATCTGATTCTACTTCTTTAGAAGCCTGACCGTATTCGTCAGCCACATCACCCAAGAATTTTTCAACCAGTAAGGGCACATCGTCTGGACGTAGCGCCAAAGCTGGTACGTGAATCGGAATTACATTTAATCGGTGGAATAAATCTTCTCTGAAACGTCCTTCGGCAATTTCTAAAGGCAAATTTTTATTGGTTGCCGCAAAAACCCGTACGTTTATTTTAATTTCTTTATCGCCGCCTACTCTCGAAATTTTACTTTCCTGCAAAGCTCTTAATACTTTTGCTTGTGCTGAAAGAGACATATCACCAATTTCGTCCAAGAAAAGTGTTCCACCATCGGCCTGTTCAAACTTGCCAATACGTTGTTTGATGGCAGATGTAAAAGCTCCTTTTTCGTGTCCAAAAAGTTCAGATTCTATTAATTCAGAAGGGATTGCGGCGCAGTTTACTTCAATAAGTGGCATGTGAGAACGTCCACTCCTGTCATGTAAACGCTTGGCTACCATCTCTTTACCCGAACCATTCGGCCCTGTAATGAGCACTCTTGCCTCTGTTGGCCCAACCCGATCACAAGTATTTTTCACTCTT
>JBBAKZ010000079.1:0-9907 GCA_040403275.1 Arcicella sp.
TAGCCCAAGAAAAAGGCGTTTCGCCCGCACAGGTTATGTTGGCTTGGGCGATAAATCGGGGTGCTTCGGTGATTCCTAAATCGGTAAATCCACAAAGATTAAAAGAAAATTTAGAAGCGGCAAACATTGAACTTACCACCGATGAAATGGCAAAAATGAGCAGTTTAGATTTACATTACCGCTACATAAAAGGTGATTTTTGGTGCTTGGAAGGAAGTGATTATACTTTGGAGAATCTTTGGGACGAATAGAAGTTGAACTAAAAGTAGGCAGTTTGCGGTAAGCAACAGTCAATTTAGCTTCAAGACTAAATTTTGGTGACTGTTTACTGCAAACTAACAACTGCCTACTTTTTTTACTTCGCCACTACCTTCTTCTCTTCAACCTTCTTGGTAGTATCGTATCTATCATCGGCATTTTATCTTGCCAACCCATATCCACTTCCACATTTGGCAAGGTTTTTTTGAGCGCATTTACACCCGCAATGGTTACCTTCGTTTGCCAGCAATACACCTTTTTCAAGGCTTTTAGTTTTGCCAATGTTGTAATGCCTGAATCGGTTACTTTTGTATCAAAAAGATTGATGTATTCCAAATATTTCAAGTCTTTCAACTGACTAATTCCAGCATCAGTAATAGCAGTATGCTCCAGATTTAAGCGGGTTAAATGGGACAATTTCGTAATTTCTGAAATCAATTTATCCGTAATTTTTGTATTCCCCAATTTCAACCACACAATTTGTTCCGAAAGTTTAGCAATCAAACTAATTTTTGAATCATCCAAATTTCGGGCATTGATAAAATTAACATCCAAATAATTTTGGTCTTTCGAAACAGGCATTACGATTACATTCAAATCCGTCAGTTTTTTGATGTCATTTTCTGAAGCCGCTCCTACTTTTTCATTGAAAACAGGAGAAATTGTTTCACCTTCGTTAGCCGTATTTTCCATGGATACGCCACCTACTAAAGCGGCTAGAATAGGCTTAATTTTATCATCTGGCTTCATTTGAGCGACTTTTACATCAAATTTTGCGCCATTTTTTATCCACCAACTCACCAACGAAATTTCTTGTTCGGTCAAAGATGTTTTTCCTTTTGGCGGCATGTGATGTTCATCATTCATGTCCAACAAAAGTCGCTTAATCATTTCAGAATTATCGGGGTCATTGGCTTTAAAAATGGCGCCGTGTTCGCCTCCTTTTGCCAATAATTCGGGTTTATCCATCCGCAATTGTCCTTTGATTTTATTGGCATTGTGACACGACCAGCATTTTTGTTCCATTACCGGCGCAATAATATCTTGATAAACAAGGGCTTGTTCGATATTTTCAATCTTTTTCCTTACCCCAGTGCCGTTCGTGCGAGGAGGCATTCCCGCAAATCCTCTGAAAGGTTCGGGCGTAAAATTGTACAAATAATCATCGCCGTGTGTCATACTTCCTCCCAAATGTCCCGTACCCGTCAGCAATATCACAACGAGGTATAAAGATGGCACATAAATCTTCCTCATGGTCTGGTCACCTTGCCAGTTTTTCTTCATGTACCAAGCCCCCAACGATATCACTGCCACGCCAATGCCCATCCATTGATGCCAGAAAAGCGTGTCTTCATTGTATTCTCCTGAAGTAGCAAGTAGATAACCCAATACACAGGAAATAATCGCCGAAATCATTCCCCACCATAACACTGGAGCAATGGCAGGTTGAATTGCGTAGATTTTTTTCTTCCGAGAAATATATTCCAATATTGCAGCAATCATCAACATTCCGATGGGTAAATGGACAATCACCGGGTGAAAATGTCCAAAAAACATGGCCCAATCGGTTAGAGCATTGGTTTGTTGTAAAATCATTGATTTTAAAGTTATTCAATTGAAACAATATTCAATACTCAATACTCAATTTTCAATGTTCAAGTGTTAGAAAGCGAAACCTTGAACATGGAAAATTGAGCATTGTTAATTGAAAATTCTTTTAACTTATTCTTTCCAATTTCACTGGATAAGTCTTTTTAGAATTCCATTGAGGCACGTATACGTTCTCGTCCAAATCTACGTATACATCATGCGGATGCATGAAAACATTATTTGGGTCGTCTTTATATTGATGAACAAGTTTACTATCTTTATAAATTGGCTCCGAACCGCCAGGCGTTGAAATAGCTTTCATGTCTTTATCAATTACTTGCAAATAGCCCGAGTTATTCCAAGAAGAATCACCACTACGAAATGCCGCTGCAAAAATGTTATCTCCGTGCAAAACTGGGCGACAAATGAACGTACCTGGATAGCGATAAACGGCTAAAAACTTACCATCCAACGTAAATCTTTTCAAACATTGATTCATGCGGTCGGTGATTAACAAAGTGGGATTTCTTTTATCCCTTGTATCCACCAGAACCCCGTGACAACAATTGAATTTATCATCGGCATAAGCGCCATCGGTCGTTTTTCCCCCAAAATGACGGATGTATTTTCCTGTATTATCATACTGCGTAATATAATTTGCCCCGTAACCATCCGCCACATAAATATCACCATTGGCGGGATTTATGGCGGTTTCGGTGGGGACAAATTGATTGGGAGAATCGTAAACGCCCGTCTCTTTTGGGTATTCCAACTTCAATATTTCTCGCCCTTTCAAGTCGGTTTTAATCACTTGATGACGGGCGTTATCGCAAATAAATAAAAATTGTTCTGCTCCTTCATTGGCAATCGTAAGTCCGTGAGCGCCTGGATAGGTTGTTCCCCAAGTTTCCAATAATTTGCCCGATTTGTCGTAAATAATGATATTATTTTTTGTTTCGTTGGTACACATAATTAATCGCCCTTTGGCATCTTCTACCATTTCATGACAATCATTTACGGGATTTTTACCCGCATCCAACACGCCCCAACCTACTTTTACACGATATTTATGAGTATTATGACCAATAATTACGTTTTCCATTTTATATTGTTTGGCTAAAAGATTATGCGACAAAAGTCCCGTACCAACGGCTAACCCGCTGGTTTTTAAAAAATTTCTTCTTGAATTATGTTCGTTCATGATTAATTAGTTAAGTATTCATTGAAAATTAAGGTATTACCAAAGGGGTCAATCACAGACATTGATTTGGCGTTCTATTCCTCTAAACGAATGCTTGGACGATAATATTTATACGGTTCTAAAGACTGATAAAAATCTTCTAACCCGTTACATTCGATAAAGATTCTTGACCCAGGCGTTCCGTCTCCATGATGTTCAGAGAGATGAATGGTTATATTTTCTTTTGAAATTTGGATATAAAAAGGGGTATTGGGTTCATATTGATGGCGCCAATCTTCTTTAAATCCCAGCCATTCAATAAAAAATTCAACCGCTCTCGTTACATCAAAAATTCGGAGAACTGGAATGGTTTTGATTATTGTCATATTATTACTTAATTCGTAAAATTTTTGGTTTTAAGCTGAAAAAGCTTTCCTCTTGCTAGATATAAAATTGTTCAAACCTAAATTCTTCAATTATTAAGATTAATTTATTCAAAAACGGTTAGTTTTATAATCACAAATAAAACGTATTTATTAGCAATATACTCACATTTTAAATTAATTGATGCAGGGAATTATAAGGTATGACTAAATATTCCCTGATGAAACTTAAGTGAAAAAGGCAAAAAATCGTTTTTGTTCGATAAAATCAGTTCAACGAAAAATATCTATCTTCATAAGATGACTACCCGTTCTCGTGTTTCTGTACTTCTCCTCTGTTTTTTGCTCCCTTGCAGTTTTGCTCAGGCGCAAACTTTCGGGAATGAATGGATAAATTACCATCAGCAATATTTTAAGTTCAAAATCACGCAAAAAGGAATTTATCAAATTTCTTTCAATGACCTAAAAACAGCTGGTTTTCCAGCAAATATCAATCCAGAAAAAATCCAATTATTCAGACTTGGTCAAGAACAAGCCATTTTTATTAAAGGCGGTGAAGATAAAATATTCAATGAAACTGATTTTATCGAATTCTATGCCGAAGGCAATGATGGCAAATTAGATTCTTTGCTTTACACGCCTACCCAAGCTCAACCCCACCAATATTATAGTTTATATTCCGATACGGCCTCCTATTTTATTACCTATCTAACTGATAACCAAATAGGTAAACGAATTAAAATATCCCAAAAAGAAAATACTCAAAATCTCAAACCTGAACTTTTTCATTGGGAAGAAAACCTGCAATTATTTACTTCATCCTACGCTGCAGGACAACCAAATCCTATCGGTGTGGCATTATATTCGGGCGTTTTGAATAGTAATTATGACCATGGAAAAGGTTGGACGGGTGAAATTCAAAACAAAAATGTATTGATGAATTTTGATTTCAATCTTAAAAATATCATAATATCAGTTTCTCAAAAACCAAAGATTGAAGTGATTTTTGCAGGTCGTTCGGAAGGAAAGCATTTGATTGAAACTTGGCTTGGAAATCCAACAAATCAGCAGATTTTAGATACTACAATATTGGAAAATTATTACACCAAGAAAATTAATAAAATTGTAAATTTCCAAGATATTACAAATAACAGTTTACGATTTTCTACTCGTTCCTTTGGTTCCCAATCCGATCAATATTCAGTTTCGTACATCAAACTAATTTATCCTCAAAGTTTTGACATGCAAGGTGTTTCGGAAAAAGTTTTCACCTTCTCCCAAAATGAAACGCAAGACCGATTTATCAGTATTCCTAATGCTCCAGAAGGCATACAGTTGTACGACATTTCGGATAAAAACAACATTCAAAAAATTAAATTTACCAAGAACGGAACTGCCATCGAAAGCATCGTTTCGGGGCAGCAAATTTTAGCAACTCATCAAATTAAAAACGTGGGTTTGATCGAAGCTGTTAGTTTTAGAAATATCACCAATTTAAAAGCTAATTATCTTATAATCAGTCATAAATTACTTTTAAAATATGTAAAAGATTACGCAACTTATAGAGCATCTGTTATTGGTGGAAAATACGACACGCTTTCGGTAGAGGTAGATTTACTCTATAATTTATTTACGTACGGAGATAAAAATCCTTTAGCCATCAAGCGATTTTTGAGCGTATTGTTACAAAATGGAAACCCCCAATTTGTCTTTTTAATTGGCAATGCAACTTATCCACAAAGAGCCAGAAAAAATCTTGCGGATTATCAAATTGACTTGGTTCCTACCTGGGGTTATCCCGGGGGAGATACTCCTTTTACCATGGGATTAAACAGTATGGAAGCCAATTTATCAAGCCTTTCGATTGGTCGATTGGCAACGGATAATCCAGAAACAGTTTTGCACTATTTGAAAAAAGTAAAGGAGCATGAAGCCAATCCAATGGATGCACTTTGGCGAAAAAACGCCTTAAAAATGTCGGGTGGTAGAAGCATGAGCGAGCTCACTTCTTTACGAGACTATACCGAAGAATTTAAATCGGTTTGTGAGCAAGGATTATTCGGACAAAAAGTAGATTTATTATCCAAAAAAACCGATAATCTAGTTGAATTTGTCAATATTACCGAGCGTGTAAATCAAGGCTTGGGAATGATTATGATGTTTGGTCATTCCGCTTCAGGTCAAACCGACATGGACATTGGCTATTCTTCAAACGACCTTTTGGGCTATCAAAACAAAGGGAAATATCCCTTCGTCATGATAAATGGCTGTGATGCAGGTGACCTTTTTGGTTCTCGAAATTCATTCGGGACGGATTGGATAAATACGCCAAATCGTGGGGCAATTTTATTTTTGGCTCATTCAAATTTAGGTTATCCTTTTGCCTTAAAATCGTATTCCGATGAAATTTACAACACGCAATTTACCGATTCTTTATGGGCTGACAAACCGTTTGGAAGCATCGTGCGTGAGAGCATAAATCGCTATTTAAAGAAGTTTCCTAATGATTTTTATGCCCTCGGGAATGCCCAACAATTCACCTTGCAAGGCGATCCAGCGGTGGCACTTTTCCCAACTCAAAAACCTGATTATAATGTAAATAATACGGCTATTTTCTTGCAAAATATTGCTAAAAATAATCCATTAAATGCCAATGCAGATTCCATAAAAGTGGGTATTATTGTCAGTAATTTGGGTAGGATTTCTGCTAAAAAATTGAGTATTAGTTTAAAACGAATGTATGCGAACGGAACGGCAGATAATTTTGAAAAAATGTCCTTCAATCCAATCAATTATCAGGATACTTTATATGTAAATATCAGGAATGACAAAAATTTATGCGTCGGAAATAATCGCTTTGAAATCACATTAGACCCTGAAAACCAAATACTTGAATCCTCCGAAAACAATAATTCGGCGGTATATGAATATAACTTTCCGAGTGCAACAATCAGTATTTTATCACCCCGTGAATTCTCTATCGTCAATCAAAAAGAAGTAAATTTCACTTTACAAATACCCGAAATTTATAAAAATTCAATGGTGATAATTGAGTTAGATTCTTCGAAAAACTTCAACTCAAATTTCAAGAAAACCTTTTCTGGAAAAACTTCTTTTTTATTACATTGGAAAGTAAATTTACTAGACGAAGACAGTACCGTTTATTACGTCAGAACAAAACTTTCTTCCGACAAAATTTGGATAGAAAGTTCGTTCCTTTATCTCAAAAATGGCATAGAAGGGTTCGCCCAAAATAGTTTTGCGCAATTAGCGAAAATAACCACCGACAATCAACTTATTTTGGATGAAACAATTTGGAAGTTTCCCGAATCATCCCTAAAAATATCGGCAAAAATTTATGGTTGGAACAATGGAAAAGCAACTGCCTACCGAGGCAATTCCATCATTTTGAATAACAAATTATTGCTAAGTGATGGCGTTTGTTACCCTTGGCAAAACCTCAATGCGGTTGCTTTTAATCGTGCTTTGCGACCCTATTCGGTTTTGCCGAGATTAGTTTGCGGCTACACCCCTTACTCGATAAATTATCTTTCTCCTGAACCAACCGATACGGATATTGAAGATTATTTCTCCGCCACACCTTCGGGAAATTATGTCATGATTTGGAATTCGGGATTGATAGATTATGCCAAATTAATGTCCGAAAACTTCAAAAGATTGGCAGAAATTGGGGTAGATACGCTTAAAATTCAACGCCTAAAGGCTGGTTCGCCCTTCTTTGCCATTGGTAGAAAAGGGTCAAAAAAAGCAAGTTTTGAACTTTTCCCGAATTTTGATAAAAGTCCTGATACCGAGATTTTGAGCGTTGATAATCTTGAAATCAAGGACCAATTCAACGAAGGGGCCATCACTTCACCCTTGATTGGACCCGCCTCGGAATTTAATGAAATTTTTCTAAAAGTCGAAAAAAGCGACCCCAAAAATCAATCCTTTTTGTATGACATTATTGGCGTAAACTTTCAAGGTGAAGAAATTTATTTACAACAAAATATTTCATATAATCAATTAAATATCAGTTCAATAAATACTAGAATACATCCGTTTATTAAATTAAAATTACACGTAAAAACCAACGATTTTTTAGGAAAAGCACCCCAATTAAAATCATGGATGGTTACCTATAAGGGCGTATCCGAAGGGGTAGTGGATGTAACTCAATCTTCAAAAATTACGGATAAACAAGAATATGAAGACTTTGGAGCAACGATTTGGTTTAAGAATATTTCTGACAAAAACTTTAAGGATTCTATCACGGTCAGACAAGTTCTGACAAATCGTTCTCAGCATAATTCTACCATTAAATTATTCAAAATCAAGGCTTTATCAGCAAATGATTCCGTTAAAATCAGTATTCCGATTAAAACGGCTGGACACGTTGGCGACAATACTTTGGGTGTGTTTTTTAACCCACAATCTCAAGCTGAACAACGTTACGATAACAATTCGATTGACTATAATTTCAAGGTAATTCCTGATAAAATTAACCCGATTTTGTCGGTAACTTTTGATGGAAAACAAATTCAAAATAATGAAATCGTTTCGGCAAAACCCTTGATTCAAATGAGTTTGAAAGATGAAAATTTATTCCGAATTAAAACGGATACTTTGGGCTTTGAATTGTCTTTAAAATCTTGCGTAAAATGTGCTTTCAAAAGAATCTATTTTAAAGACCAAGCCATTTCTTGGGAAAACAATCCGGCAGATAACAATTTTATTGTCAAATACTTACCTAATTTTTCAAACAACGATACTTTAACTTTACAAGTACAAGGAAGTGACGTGGCTGGAAATCTTGCGGGAGTAAAACCATTCACGATTTCATTCAGAATTATTCAAAAACAAGAGGTAAAATCATTCCTTGTTTATCCAAATCCATTAGAATTATTCACTAAATTTTCGTTCGTAATTACAGGTGCGGAAGTTCCCGATGAATTCAGCATTGAGTTGTTTGATGTGCAAGGAAAAACCGTCAAAACCATTGATAATTCAAAACAAAATTTAAGGGTCGGGTTAAATGAATATATGTGGGATGGAATGGATTATTTGGGAAATAAATTACCAACTGGAATCTATTACTATCGGTTAATTTTAAGAAATAAAGGCGTAAATTTATCGTTGGACAGTGGAAAAATAATTAAACTTTAAGATAAAATGATTCTAACCGTTGATATTTACAGCCGCAATACTTGGTGGAAAATCGCCTTTTTAGTTTTCTGTGTATTTGTAGGTGCGGCATCTTTATATGTTACTGATAGATTGGTAAGCAAACTTGAGGAACGTGAAAAACAGCAAATTGAGATTTATGCGGAGTCGCTGAAATACATAATGACCAATGATATTAATAACGATATTAACTTTTTCTTTGAAAAATCTAAACAAGCTAATATCAACAATCCGATTCCCGTTATTCTGAAAAAAGAGGGTGGCTATCTTGAATCAATCAATATTGAAATACCAAAAGGATTATCTTCTCCAGAAACTCAAACATTTCTAAATAAGAAATTGTCCGAAATTATTCGAGACGACAATGTTCCTATTGAAGTGGATATGACTTTCCACAAGGAATACATTTATTACGGTAACTCTCAGTTGCTCAATATTTTACGATATTATCCACTTTTTCAATTACTCATTGTTTTAATTTTCGGATTGGCCGCTTATCTGTTTTTTGATGCTTCTCGAAAGTCAGAACAAAACCGTGTTTGGGTTGGTTTGGCCAAGGAAACGGCACATCAATTAGGCACACCGCTTTCTTCCTTAACTGCGTGGGTTGAATATTTCAAAACTGACCCAACTTATGACCAAGAAATTGTGAAGGAGTTAGATAAAGACGTGCAACGTTTGGATGTAATTACCACCCGATTCTCTAATATTGGCTCCGTTCCAGTCTTGAAAGAAGAGGATATTGTGGAAACGATTGAGACTTTTATGTCCTATCTGCAAAAACGAATTTCTACCAAAGTTTCCTTCAATTTGGTGAACGAATTACCCCCAAATATGATGATAAAATTGAATAAATATTTGTTTGAATGGGTGATAGAAAATATCTGTAAAAACGCCGTGGATGCTATGGAGGGCGTTGGAGCATTGAAAGTAGTGATGAAAGAAACAAAAAATAAGCAAATTGCGATTGATATTTCGGATACTGGCAAAGGAATTGCCAAAAAGAATTTGAGTAAAGTTTTCAACCCCGGATTTAGTACCAAAAAACGTGGTTGGGGCTTGGGATTAACACTTGCCAAACGAATTATTGAAAATTATCACAATGGTAAATTAATGGTCAAAAGTTCGGAGGTAAATAAAGGAACTACCTTTCGGATTTTGCTGGATGGTCAGGAGTAATTGCGTATAAAATCTTACCTTTGTGAAAAATAAATTGGTAAAATCATACATAATGACAAAATATTTAGATTCCTTAGACCTCAAAAAAATCATATTAATTGGATTATTTTTCAGAATAATCGCCACCATTTTT
>JBBAKZ010000080.1:0-9900 GCA_040403275.1 Arcicella sp.
ATTCAATCTAACTATCATTCAAAATTGATAAAAAATGTCATTAAAAACTAATATCGACAACGGCATTAAAGATGCTATGCGTGCCAAAGACCAAGACCGTCTCAGAACGCTCCGTGCTATTAAATCATTAATTCTTTTGGAAGAAACTTCTGGCTCAGCTACTGGAGCTGACCTTTCGGCAGATGTTGAAATAAAACTTTTGACAAAAGCCGCCAAACAACGCAGAGATTCTTTGGAAATTTATAAAACCCAAGGACGTGAAGATTTAGCGGGTGTTGAACAAGCAGAATTGACAATCATCGAAGAGTTTTTACCGAAACAATTATCGGAAGACGAACTAAGAGCAAAATTAGAGGAAATCAAAACTCGTGTGGGTGCTTCCAATCCGTCGGATATTGGTAAAATGATGGGCATTGCCACCAAAGAATTAGCAGGTTTAGCGGATGGAAAAGTGGTTTCTGCGATGGTTAAAGCACTTTTGAATTAGCTTTGAGCTTTGAGCTATGAGAATAAAAGGTGAAAAATTTTCTCAAGGCTCAAAGCTCAAAGCTCATCGCTTACAGCTAAAATGCAATTAATCGACATTATCATACTTCTTCCCACGCTTTGGGGAGCGTACATTGGCTATCAACGGGGCATTATTATTGAAGTCATTTCGATAGCCGCTTTTGTGATTTCGGTCATTATTGGTTTTCGTGCTTTGGGTTATGCGGGCGATTTAATATCGCCTTATGTCAATAATCGTGTCACAGAAAGGTTAGTGCCTTATATTGGCTTTGGGGCAGTATTTTTCCCAATTGTATATTTGATTAATAAATTAGGTTGGACTCTACGAAAATCTATCAGATATACTGTTTTTGGCAGCTTTGACTCGCTCGCAGGAGCAATTGTAGGCGCATTGACCTGGGCATTTGGCATTAGCATTTTTATCTGGCTTACGTCTTCAATCGGCATAACATTCCCGAAAAAAGAAACTGAAAACACTTATCTTTATCCAATCGTAAAACCGCTCGCACCCAAAATTATTGAAAAAGCGATTGATGTTGTGCCGAATCAAATTGATAAATGGAGGCATTCGTAGGACAGGTTTGTAACCTATCAATCAAATGAATCAGCTAAGTTAGAAACCTGTCCTACTAACTATGAAAAATCCTCACCTCCATTTCATTATTACTTCTGACCCTTATCTCCCAAGTTGAGAAGGTATTGGCGAAGATGAAGAGAAAGTATTTGCAAAGGTACTTTTGCAAGTTATAAGTGCCTGACATTGCATCGATCTTTTTTAAAATTGATTATTAATCGCATAAGAACGAAGAAAACAAACATAAATGAAAATACTAATCACAGGCGGGGCGGGTTTTGTCGGTTCGGCACTTGCCATCAACATTAAAAGTAATTATCCAACTTATGAAGTTATCTGTTTGGATAACCTCAAACGGAAAGGTTCTGAACTCAATTTGCCCCGTTTGGCGAAAGTTGGGGCAGTTTTTGTTCATGGAGATATTCGGAATAAAGAAGATTTTGATGCACTGCCAAAAGTAGATTTTGTCATTGAAGCATCAGCTGAACCTTCAGTTTTGGCAGGATTAGACGGAACACCCGATTATTTGATAAATACTAATTTAGTTGGAACAATCAATTGCTTGAATTATACCAAAAAATGCGGGGCAAGCTTTATTTTCCTTTCAACGAGCCGTATTTATCCCATCAAAGCGATTGAAAAACTGAATTACGAAGAACAAGTGACTCGTTTTGCTTTAACTGACAATCAATCAGTTAGAGGTGTTTCTGCTAAAGGAATTGCGGAAGATTTTCCGTTAGACGGAGCAAGGTCATTGTACGGAGCAACCAAATTAGCTTCGGAATTAATGATTCATGAATACAACGAATTTTACGGCATGAAAACCGTTATCAACCGTTGTGGCGTATTGACGGGACCTTGGCAAATGGGAAAAATTGACCAAGGCGTCATGGTACTTTGGGTAGCAAAACACTTCTGGGAACAAAAATTGGCGTACATCGGCTACGGTGGTTCGGGTAGACAAACCCGTGATATGTTGCACGTGAAAGATTTGTATAAACTCATTGATTTTCAATTACACAATATTGATAAAGTAAATGGCGAAATTTTAAACGTAGGTGGTGGCGTGGAAGTAAGCGCATCCTTGCAAGAATTAACTCAGATTTGTCAGGAAGTGACGGGTAAAACCATTCCAATAAGTCAAGTTTCAGAAAACCGTGCGGCTGATATTCCTTTGTATATAACTGACAATTCAAAAGTTACGGCTTTGACGGGCTGGAAACCAGAAATTTCAATGAAACAAATCGTGCAAGAAATCACCGATTGGATTACGGAAAATGAAGAATCTTTGGCTTATGTTTTAAAGTAAGAAAGCCCATGGGTTGAAAGTTTATAAGTTAAAAGTCGGTAAGTTTTTTTCTAATGATAAAAATTTCGTTCACTCATAAACTTTTAACTCATAAACATTCTTCCTGTTTAATTAATTGACAGTCAAGCGAGTAGCGTAATAAATAATTTCCTATATTCGTTAAATGTTTTCGAGTAAAATAGATTCATTAAACTTTAAGACCTGCCAAACGATATGAAAAAATTGTTACTTATTTTCTTACTCATACCTTTTTTATCTACTGCGCAAATTCAGGTCAGTACGAGTTTTAGTTATGTCGTTGAAAAAGGCTTTGGCAGTGAAACAAATTTTGCAGGTTCGGGCTTTGAATTAAGCCTTCGCAAGCACCTATCCGACAAATTCAGAACCACTGCCACGTTAGGTATTTACGATATGAGGGTAGCTTTAATCGCCGTTTCTAATTACGATTATACTTCAAAAACCTATGGACATTCCTACAAAACGGTTGTTCCAATGACGATTGGTGGCGAATATTATTTATTGAGCAAAAAATTAGTAAAACCGTTCATTGGTCTTGAATCAGGCGTATTTTACACAAAATACGATTCTCAAATTAACGAGAGCTATCACAATTATGCTCCGAATCTTCCAAATGGGAAATCTTTGAACTGGGGATTCTCGCCAAGCTTAGGCGTACATTTACAGGAATATGCGGATAGGTTAGGAATATTTATGAAGGTAAAATATACGGGAATAACTTACTCTGAAGGGTACAATAATTTATGGAGTCTGAATGCAGGAATAACTTTTAAATTTGGCAAATAAATTGCTTGGCGACCACCAGTTATTGAAGTTCCAGAAACAACGCCTTATTATGAGTAAAAGTAAAAATGTTAAAAAGAGGTAAAAATGCGACTAATTATTCCTTTTTTACCTTTTTTTAACATTTTTACCTCCTCTTCCCTATTTTACCCTCATTCAAACCAAATAATACCAATCCATTACCTCATCAGGTTGAATTTTTAGCACATTACTTAATACCAAAAGCACTAACGTGTGTGAAGCCGACCGCAGAGGAATTTTAGCGATTTCGGCAAATTTTTCAATCGTAATTTTGTTATTTTCAGCGAGAAAAGTCATCAGTATCTTTTCTTTATCTCCGTAAGTGAATTTTATTCCGTCTTCATTTTCACGTCTCAAAATCTGTTTTACTTCACGGCTTGCTTGTACTGAACGATCTTTTACCCGCACATAAGCTTTTTTATTTTCTTCATTTTCAAGTTGAACGAAATGCGGTTTCTTCTGACTTTTCGGAATCGTGAAAACCAACACATCACGTTCATCGGTAATTGCAATTCTTTCAAGGTCATAATGGATTGGCGGGAAGCAATTTCGCTCAATGGCACGCACCAGAATATACTCCTCCTCATCGACAAATTTTAAACCCGGAATAGTTTTATCGTCATTCACACCCACCAAAAGTTTTCCGCCTTTGCTATTGGCAAAAGCAACAATTTCACGAATAATTTTTTCGGGATGAGTAGCTTTGAGCTTGAATTCAAGCGATGTTCCTTCACCTTGACGAACCAGATTTTTCAATTCCTTGACATTCATGTCCGACATGCGGCTGTGGCTATCGGTCTTCTCAAAGTAGGCGGCAAGTCCCTGATTCATACAGTTTATGATTTAGGTATGCTAAAAAAATATGTAAGGATTTATTTAAAGATAATAGATAATTTAATATAAAAGTCTAAAAAAAAGCAAATATTTTTTTCATTAGAATACCAATTCAATAGACTTTGTATATCTTTGCATCTAATTGATATTGTACAATAAACGATATGAATGAAAACAGTTTTAGAAATACACGCTAAATCCAATTTTCATTTGATTTTACTGTAAAGAATTTCCCTTTTGTCTTTTACCGTGAACCGAAAAATAATGCAAGAATTAATCACAAAATTAGTAAGTCTTTCGCTTGAAGATAGTTTAAAATACATCACTGAAAACTATAAAAATGTAGTTTTTTCTACTTCCTTCGGGCAAGAAGATCAAGTAATCACCGATGCAATTTTTCGTCATGATTTGAATATTAAAGTATTTACGCTGGATACTGGTCGCCTTTTTCAAGAAACTTACGAGTTAATGGATTCTACCAAAACTAAATATCAGAAACCGTTTGAAACCTATTTCCCAAATACCGCAAAAGTAGAAGCCTTAGTTAAGGAAAAAGGTTTCAATAGTTTTTACTTTTCTGTTGAAAACCGTAAAGAATGTTGTTTTATTCGTAAGATTGAACCCTTAAAAAGAGCTTTGGCGGGTGCCGAAATCTGGATTACGGGTTTACGTTCTGAGCAATCAGATAATCGGGCAGACATGAAAATTGTAGAATGGGACGAAGGAAATAAGGTAATTAAGTTTAATCCTCTCATTCACTGGACATACAATCAAGTACTTGATTATTTGAAAATTAATCAAGTGCCAGATAATCCGCTTCATCGCAAAGGATTTATTTCCATTGGTTGTTTGCCTTGCACACGGGCCATTCAAGAAGGCGAAAATCCGAGAGCAGGACGTTGGTGGTGGGAAGCCTCACAGAAAGAATGTGGATTGCATAGTTAGTTTTCCGTATTTCGATGTTTGATATTCGGTTTACTTGCCCAAGTTTTACCTAATATTTAAATGTCAAAATCTTTTAGTTGAAATCACAATTTTAGTAAAAATTAATAAATAGGTGTTTGACTATTTTTTTAACGTGTAATACCATTTCGTTATGGTTTTTATCCGAGCAACGAAAACCAAACATCGAACATCGAAAAAATATGAATTCTGATATTCCAAAACACGGATTTTTTCCTCGTGAACTTGAAGATGAAGCCATTTACATTCTACGAGAAGTAGCGGCTCAATTTGAAAAACCTGCGCTACTTTTTTCGGGTGGAAAAGACTCAATCACCCTTGTTCGTTTAGCTCAAAAGGCGTTTTATCCTGGTAAAATTCCTTTTCCATTAGTTCACGTGGACACGGGACATAACTTTCCAGAAACCGTAGCATTCCGTGATTGGCTTGCCAAAGAAACGGGTGCAGAACTAATTGTGAGATATGTGCAAGATTCTATCAATCAAGGAAAAGTAAAAGAAGAAACGGGCAAATATGCTTCAAGAAATGTCTTGCAAACGGTAACGCTTTTGGATGCTATCGAAGAATTTAAGTTTGATGCGTGTATTGGTGGTGCAAGACGTGATGAAGAAAAGGCTCGTGCCAAAGAACGTATATTCTCGGTTCGTGATGACTTCGGTCAGTGGGATTCAAAACGTCAACGTCCAGAATTATTCGATATGTTGAACGGTCGTATTGCGATTGGTGAAAACGTGCGAGTTTTCCCGATTTCAAACTGGACAGAATTGGACGTTTGGAATTATATCAAAGAAGAACAAATGGCGATTCCATCAATTTATTATTCTCACCAACGCCAAGTAATCGAGCGTGACGGCATGTTATGGGCGGACTCTGAACATCTCAACAAAGATGCCGAAGAAATTCCTTTCGAGGCAACCGTACGTTTTCGTACCGTTGGCGACATGACTTGTACAGCTGCCGTAGCCTCAGAAGCGGTTGAATTAGATGATATTATCGGTGAAATTCTTGCTGCCGAAATCTCAGAACGTGGTGCCAGAATCGACGATAAACGTTCGGAAGCGGCCATGGAAAAACGTAAACAACAAGGATACTTTTGATTAGTTGTGAGTTGATTAGTTGTGATTTACGAATGAGTGATTTATGATTTTGAAACTACAAATTAATGGTTTTTCAAATAATCACTAACTCACAACTCACTAAATCACAATTAATCAACTCACTAACGCACAACTAAAAAAGATGGATATACTAAGAATTGCAACCGCTGGTTCGGTAGATGATGGCAAAAGCACATTAATCGGACGACTTTTATACGAAACAAAGTCAATCACCAAAGATAAAATTGAAGCATTAGAAATGGCTTCGAAACGTAAAGGCTTAGATTTTCTTGACCTTTCTTTGTTAACTGACGGACTTATCGCCGAACGTGAACAAGGTATCACGATTGACGTAGCCAATATTTATTTCTCAACGCCACAACGTAAATACATCATTGCGGATACCCCTGGTCACTTTGAATACACTCGAAATATGGTTACGGGTGCATCGAATACCAAGATTTCTATGATTTTGATTGATTCTCGTAATGGAGTTTTGGAACAAACTTTCCGTCACTTTTTCATCGCCTCGATGTTACGCATTCCGAAAGTAATTGTGTGTGTAAACAAGATGGATTTAGTGGGATATTCAGAAGGAAAATTCAAAGCAATCAAAGCTGACATTCAAGCCATTGCCGATAAAATTTCATTCGAAGGACAAGAAGTTACATTTATTCCGATATCGTCTTTATATGGACAGAATATTTCGATTCAAGCAACTGAAATGCCTTGGTACCCTGGTTTGCCCTTATTAGCTGAATTAGAATCAACTTCTTTTGACGAAATCAAAAAACCTGCTCGTTTTCCAGTGCAGTTTGTGGTAAGGCCAAAAACGGAAGAATTCCACGATTATAGAGGTTATGCAGGAAAAATTGCTTCGGGTTCATTCTCAGTTGGCGAAGAAATAACTGTTTTACCGACAGGACAAACGTCTAAAATTGCGACTATTGAGAAATTTGGAACGCAATTGCAAACTGCAGGGGCCAAAGAATCGGTGGTAATTACTTTAGCAACAGACGTGGACGTTTCTCGTGGAAATATGTTAGTAAAAGCCCACAATCAACCTCATCAACTGAAAGAAATCACCGCCAGAATTTGCTGGATGGATGCTCAACCGTTAATGGCTGGAAAAACGTATATTCTTCAACACGGTATCAATGACTCAAAAGCTAAAATTGCCGCTTTAAATTCAAAGATTGATGTTGTCAATCAAGACACAATTGTAGATGCCGTTTCCGAATTAAAATTGAATGAAATTGGTGAAATTACCCTAAAAACTGCCAAGCCAATTTTTGCGGATAAATACGCTGATAATCCTGCCAACGGAGCATTTATTTTGATAGATGACCAGACTAATTCAACGGCTGGTGTTGGGTTTGTTTTGTAGATATTTTTTAAAATGTCTTGATAGTTTCAAAAGCGATTTTTGAAACTATCAATCCAAAGTTCACGTTCAATCTATACCTTAGTAAAATTGTAAACAGCAAAATCCATGTTAATTCCCTTCCATAAAATGCCTGATTATTCCCGTGTTTGGGTATATCAAGCCAATCAAAACCTGACGGATTCACAGGTGCAATCAATTCAGCAAGTTCTTGAAAATCACATAAATAACTGGGCAGCTCATGGCGCTTCTTTAGCCGGTTCGGTTCAAGTTTTGCATCATCGTTTTGTCATTGTAGCAGTAGACGAAAGGCAAAATCAGGCTTCAGGATGTTCTATTGACGCTTCTACTCGGTGGTTAAAAGATTTGGGTGCTGAGATGAATATTGATTTCTTTGACCGTTCTGTTGCTTTTTTACAAAATAACGAATTAAAAACGGCTGAAATAGGCAAAATAAAATCATTAGTTTTTGAAGAAATTTTAATGCCTAATACTTTAATTTTCAATAATTTAGTACCCAATATCCAAGAATTTAATAATAATTGGCAGGTAAAAGCATCGGATTCTTGGATAAAAAGATATTTCCAAACGGCAACCGTTTAAAAATAATGGCAGAGAGTTTATTAATCCCCCAAACCAGTAATCGTAAGGAAATTTACGATAGCCTAATTCCTCAAATTCAAGCACTAACGCAAGGTGAAAGCGATTTAACGGCTAATCTTGCCAATATTTCCGCTGCTCTCAAAGAAGCCTTTCATTTCTTTTGGGTAGGCTTTTATTTGAAGAAAGAGAACCAATTAATTTTAGGGCCATTTCAAGGTCCAATTGCTTGTACTCGTATTAATTTCAATCGTGGTGTTTGTGGACATTGCTATTCGATAAAACAAGTGGTTATTGTTCCAGATGTAGAAGCTTTTCCTGGTCATATTGCCTGTTCATCAGCTTCAAAATCTGAAATTGTTTTACCTGCTTTTGATAAAAATGGTGAAGTTTTTTTAGTCCTTGATGTTGATTCTGATAAATTAGACGACTTTTCGGAGGTTGATGCTATCGGACTGTCCGCTATCATGAAGATGATAGAAACATTTATTTGAGTTATATAAAAAAAGCCAAGTCTTTAAATGTTGACTTGGCTTTTTGCTTAGAATAATTGTTCTGCTCGATATTTAGGCACAATACCTAAATGTATATAGGCTCTTTCCGTTGCTTCCCGTCCACGAGAAGTACGTTTCAAAAATCCTTCTTGAATTAGAAAAGGTTCATACACTTCTTCAATGGTTTCTGCCTCTTCTCCGCAAGCAGTTGCAATAGTCGAGAGACCAACGGGCCCCCCCTTAAACTTCTCAACAATGGTAGTCAAAATGCGAATATCCATTTCATCTAAGCCATTTTTATCTACATCCAACGCTAAAAGAGCCATTTCGGCAATTTCTACGGTGATTCTTCCATCGCCTTTCACTTGAGCAAAATCACGAGTTCTTCTCAAAAGATTATTGGCAATACGGGGCGTTCCACGACTTCTTCTGGCAATTTCGTAAGCTGCATCATCATTAATTGGTGTATTTAAGATATCACAAGAACGTTTTACAATAGATGTTAATAATTTAGCATCATAATATTCCAGACGACAATTAATTCCAAACCTTGCCCTTAACGGAGACGTAAGCATCCCTGCCCGTGTGGTTGCACCAATGAGTGTAAAAGGATTTAAAGAAATCTGAACACTTCTTGCATTTGGACCTGAGTCTAAAAGAATATCAATCTTATAATCTTCCATTGCTGAGTATAAATACTCCTCAACAATAGGATTTAATCGGTGAATTTCATCAATAAATAATACATCATAAGGTTGAAGATTGGTCAAAAGTCCGGCTAAATCGGAAGGTTTATCCAAAACAGGTCCCGATGTAATTTTAATATTTGCCTTTAATTCATTGGCTACGATGTTTGAAAGCGTAGTTTTCCCCAAACCAGGAGGGCCATGCAAAAGTACATGGTCGAGGGCTTCTTCCCTTTGACGAGCTGCCGTTACGAAAATTTTTAAATTCTCTAATATTTTATCTTGTCCCGCAAAATCTTGAAACGATAGGGGGCGTAAGGCACGTTCTATTTCTTTTTCAACATTGGAAAGGGTTTCTGTCTCACCTTTCAAATAATCTTCTCGCATAATCTTAATTTAGGATTTTCTTTCTCTATTCAAAAATACGGCTATTTCTGTTCTAATAAAACAATAGCACCAGAGTTTGGGTAAATTTCACTTGCAATGTTGCAAAGTATTATGCAATAAGTTCAATATATTCTACTTTTGTCTTAGGAAAAAATATAGTTATTTAACAATCTTTTGCTTTAATTTGTGCAATTATTTCTGTCTAAAAATCAATTATACCACTTAAAAATATGACATCAACAT
>JBBAKZ010000081.1:0-9126 GCA_040403275.1 Arcicella sp.
GGGAGGTTGAAGAAGAATGTGGGGTAAAAGCAAAATTAGGAAATAAAATATGTACTACTTTTCATACGTACACCTACAAAAATGAATCTATTTTGAAACAAACAAAATGGTATTCCATGAATTTAGTGGATGACTCAAAGATGAAACCGCAAGTAGAAGAAAATATCGAAAAATTGGAATGGATGGGCAAAGAAAAAGTAAAAGCAGCTTTAATAAATTCTTATTCATCCATCCGTTACGTGTTAAAAAAATATTACCAACGCTAAGCATTACCTATTTATCATTACACAGCAGACATTTAAAACAATAAAACTACCGTGAAAAAACAGACAAAAGCGATTAGAATTCAAGCGGAACGTTCTCACAATCGTGAACATTCAGTACCTCTATATCTTACCTCAAGTTTTACTTTTGAAGATGCCGAGCAAGGACGGGCTATTTTTGCCGAAGAAGAAGCAGGAAATATTTATTCACGTTACATGAATCCGAACGTGGACGAATTCGTGGACAAAATGTGTATGCTAGAAAATACCGAAGACGGAATTGCCTTTGCCACGGGAATGGCTGCCAACTTTGCGTCGATGGGCGGTTTACTCCAATCGGGCGACCATGTGGTGGCTTCGAAAGCGCTTTTCGGTTCTTGCATCCAGATTTTGACAAAAATTCTCCCAAAATGGGGTATCACTTGTACTTTCGTGGATGGCATTGATTTGGCTCAATGGGAAGCGGCAATTCAAGAAAATACGAAATTTTTATTCTGCGAAAGTCCTTCAAATCCAGGTTTAGAAATTATTGATATTGAAGCAATTTGTGCTTTGAAAACCAAACATCATTTGATTTTGGCAATTGATAATTGTTTCGCCACACCCATCATCCAAACGCCTGCTGATTGGGGGGCGGATTTAGTGATTCACTCAGCCACAAAATACATCGACGGACAAGGCCGTGTGCTTGGTGGTGTCATCTGTGGACGAGCAGATTTGATTAAAGAAATTCGTTTTTTTGCTCGCCATACAGGACCATCAATGTCGCCCTTTAATGCTTGGGTATTATCAAAAAGTTTGGAAACCTTGCACTTACGCATGGAAAAACATTCCGACAATGCCGCAAAATTAGCGATTGCCTTAGAAAAAAATCCAGCGTTGAATGCAGTAAAATATCCATTTTTACCTTCGCACCAACAGTATGATTTAGCCAAAAAGCAAATGAAAATGGGCGGAGCAATTTTAACGATTGATGTAAAAGGTGGTTTTGAAGTGGTAAACGAAATGTCCAAACATCTCAAAATAGCTTCCATTTCTCCTAATTTAGGCGATACCAGAACCATCATAACCCACCCAGCATCCACCACGCATTCAAAACTTTCGGCCAACCAAAAAGCCGAAGTAGGTATCACTGACGGTTTAGTAAGAATTGCCGTCGGTTTAGAAGCCGTGGAGGATTTAATTGCCGATTTTGAACAGGCTTTGGAAAAGGCTTTGGTAGGGAGTTTGGTGGGTTAAAATAAAATAAAATGTACATAGCCCTATTCATATCACTCTCACTCATCCTCGCTAACATTGTTGTTGGTGTATATGGCGAGCGAAAAATATCCGCTTTTATGCAAGACCGTCTTGGTCCCATGGAGGTCGGAAAATACGGTTTGCTCCAAATATTTGCGGATTTATTAAAACTGCTTCAAAAAGAAGATATTGTGCCAAATTTAGCCAATAAATGGCTTTTTTTGATGGCTCCTTGCTTGATTTTCATTGCCATTTTTGCGGGTTTTGCGGTGATGCCTTTGGGACCAAGTGAATTTTTGCAAGGCTCAAAAGCGGATATTGGGGTATTTTATTTACTAGCGATTATCTCCATCGACATCATCGGGATTCTGATGGCGGGTTGGTCTTCCAATAACAAATATTCATTGATTGGAGCCATGCGTTCAGTCGCTCAGATTGTGTCTTATGAGATTCCTTTGGCACTTTCTGTCATGAGCGTTGTGATGATTTCGCAGACGTTAAATCTCCAAGAAATTAGCTTTCAGCAAGGCATATATTCGCCCGAAACAACTTATCTTTTTGGCTTAAAATTCTTGAATATTGACATTACAAACGTGGGCGGAATTTTAGCTTGGAATATCGTGAGAGTGCCATTCTTATTTCCCGTTTACGTTGTATTTTTCATTGCTTCATTAGCAGAATGTAACAGAGCACCATTCGATTTACCCGAAGCCGAATCCGAATTAGTCGGTGGTTTTCATACCGAATATTCTGGCATGCGTTGGGCTTTAGTTTTTCTTTCTGAATACGGTATGATGCTATTAGTCAGCCTATTGGGAGCCATTTTATTCTTGGGAAGTTGGAATACGCCCCTACCCAATATTGGATTTTTGAAATTAGCCAACTGGACTTCGGGCGAACCAAATTCATGGATTGGTATTGTTTGGGGAATATTTTGGTTGTTGTTAAAAGCCTATTTAAGCATTTTCTTAATGATGTGGATACGTTGGACATACCCACGTTTGAGGGTTGACCAATTAATGTATTTGACTTGGAAAGTACTTACGCCTTTTGCTATTTTGGGTGTGTTTTTGTCGGCTATTTGGCGATTGTTGATGGTATAATTTTTTATTGAATTGTTTAGAAAATTATTTATCTTTACTTAATGAATCACTACGAAGAAAGTTTAGAATTAAAACGATTATTAGAAAAGTATTTATTAGAAATTGACGACTCTATCTTGACATATCCTCCATTTGGTGATGACGAAAAATTTGAGTTCCTTATCAAAAAAGCAATTAATTATAGAAATATTATCCAACAAATTAAAACAGACTTAGCATAATTATGGATAAATTACTTGTTAAAAAATATCAACAAGATATAAAAGAAGCTACTTCTCAGGAGGAAAAGCTATCAATTGCTTCAAAACTCCATTCATACATCGCTACGTTACCACCAAGCGAACAAGAAGCGTATAAATCAAGTGTAATTACAACTATCGAAAGCAAATTTGAAGTAATGGAGAAACTCCTTGCAGCTTACCAAGCCATCAGAAAAGATGATTCAGTTTTAGCCTAAAATAATGACTCAAAATCTACCTCTAATCGTAATTCTTGGTCCAACCGCCAGTGGTAAAACGCACCTAGCCACTCACCTAGCCCACAAAATTCAAGGAGAAATTATCAGTGCCGATTCTCGACAAGTGTATCGGGGCATGAATATCGGAACGGGCAAGGATTTAAACGAATACCGAATTGATAATCAAACCATTCCTTATCATTTAATCGATATTTTAGATGCTGGTGAACAATATCATATTCACCAATTTCAGCAAGATTTTCTGCAGACTTTTGATGATATTTCATCACGCAATAAACCCGCAATTTTGTGCGGAGGTTCGGGAATGTATTTAGACGCCGTTCTGAAAGGTTACGAATTTACGGCTATTCCAATCGATGAAAAATTACGAGAAAATTTACTCAATAAAACTTACGAGGAATTAGTTATTGAAATAAAAAACTTTGTTCATAAAGAAGGATTTAATCCTGACTTATCCACCAAAAAACGCCTGATTCGAGCCATCGAAATCAATCAATTCTTATCCCAAAATCCCAATTATCAAATCCCCAAACAAACCATTCCTGAATGTATTATTTTTGGATTAAATCCAGCAACAGAAACCCGTCGTATATCCATCACCTCACGATTGCATCAACGTTTACAAGATGGCATGATTGAGGAAGTTAAAACCTTGATTGATAATGGAATAAGTCCTGAAAAACTAATTTTTTACGGTCTGGAATATAAGTTTATTACTCAGTATTTAACCGGTGAATTGGACTATCACACGATGGTAGAACGCCTAAACGTGGCCATTCATCAATTTGCCAAAAGACAAATGACGTATTTTCGAAAAATGGAACGTGACGGACTGACAATCAATTGGTTAGATCCAAAATTACCGTTAGATAAATTACTAGAGAATATTTACGTTAAATCAATTGGAAATAGCTGATTATCAAAAATTTTATTTTGTTTTTGTTTTGTTGCTAACCACTCCTGTTACTTTTTCAATTATTAACGTCATAAAGTAAATAATTATAAAAATAATCTTTGTAACATCTAAATTTAGCAACCGATGATTTTTGTTCTCTTCGCAATTTTTTTACTGGGGATGGGAGTATATCTCAGTTTTAAAGTCACCAATGATAAAGACAATCATGTACCCATGAAAACGTCCTAATCTTCAACCTCTAAAATCTCCAAAAGATTCATTAATTCTTCGGAATCACCAAATCCTGGTCTGATTTCGTTACCACCTTTTAGGGCAAATCCTTTTAATTGGGTTTGTTCTAAAAGGTCACTAGCATTTGATTCTTTCAAACCAAATCCTAAAAGAATTGGATATTGAAACGACCAAGCATCTAATTGACTTAAAGTAGCGTCGTCAATCCCATCAAATTCATCAGCGTTTTCTAAAACATAATATTCCACATATCCTTTTGTTGTCTGAAACAAGGCAGGCAAATTTGCCGTGGCAAAATCAACTTTTAAGAGGATAGGCTTTCCAATTCTTTGTAATTCCGCAATGTCTTCCCAATGACTCACTTGCAGAAAATCAGGCTGATACTTTTCCACTAAATCAATAATCGTTGAAACGTTCTTGGCTTCAGTCTCACCCACAACTTGCACTCCTGCCACCCAGCCACGCATTTCTTTAAATTTATCAAAATCCAATTCGTCCATTGAGAAACCTAACATTTCAACGCCCATTCCCGCACAATAACGTGCATCAGAAAGATTATTTAAATTGGAAATTTTTACCGTTGTTTTTAACATAAAATGTAAATCGATTCTCCAGAATCGAAAATTTGTTCCTAAATTTTTAACAAAACTATCATCACGAAGGCTTAGAACCAAAGTATTTGATGGAATGTTGTAACTTTACATTCGATTCATTAGAATTGAGGTACAATTTACGAAGGGCATTTAACCCTTGCAGACAAACAAAATGAGTAAACACGGAAGAATTTTAGTCGCCATGAGTGGTGGAATTGATAGTTCAGTGGCAGCGGTTATGCTCCACGAAGAAGGATACGAAGTCGTTGGCATGACGATGAAAACTTGGGATTATGCCTCATCAGGCGGTACAAAAAAGGAAACAGGCTGCTGTTCTTTAGATTCCATTAATGATGCCCGAAATGTGGCAGTTCAATTAGGTTTCCCCCATTATATTTTGGATATTAGAAGCGAATTCGGTGATGCCGTAATTGACTATTTCACGGGCGAATATATCGAAGGACGCACGCCAAACCCTTGCGTAATGTGCAATACCCACATAAAATGGGATGCCTTGCTAAAACGTGCCGATAAATTAGATTGTGAATTTATTGCCACTGGACACTACGCAAATATTAGAGAAGAAAACAATAGGCACATCATTTCAAAAGGATTTGATACTTGGAAAGACCAAAGTTATGTACTTTGGGGGGTTTCGCAAGAAAGTTTGGCTCGCACAAAATTGCCTTTGGGACATCTTACAAAAACAAGGATCAGAGAAATGGCATCCGAGCGTGGATTCATGGATTTAGTCAACAAAGCCGAGAGTTACGAAATCTGTTTTGTACCGGATAACGATTATCGAGGTTTTATCAAACGCCGAGTGGAAGGATTGGAAGAAAGCGTAAAAGGCGGAAACTTCTTGGATACTAATGGTAAAATATTAGGAAAACACGAAGGCTATCCATTTTATACCATCGGACAACGTAAAGGTTTGGGCATCGCATTAGGTTATCCTGCCTTTGTTACCGAAATTAGAAAAGAAACGAATGAAGTAATTATTGGGCGTGATAAAGACCTTGAAAGGGACGGCATGATGGTAGGGCAATTGAATTTATCAAAATATGCTTCCATCGAAAAACCACTTGAAACCATCACAAAAGTTCGTTACAAAGATGATGGAACACCTGCCACAATTTTTCAAGAAGATGGCAAAATGAAAGTACATTTCCACGAAACAGTTTCGGGCGTGGCACCCGGACAAGCAGCCGTTTTTTACGAAGGAAATGACGTGGTGGGTGGTGGCTGGATTCTGAAATCATTCAAGCAAAATGCCGAAACGGGAATTTATGCGGCTGAGATGACGTAGTTTAGAAATATTAATTTTCAATAATTAATGTTCAATGAACAATTTTCAAGTAAAAAAATGAGTCCCTAATTCATGCAATTATTAGAAACGATACAAGTCCGCAACGGACAATTTCAGAACCTTGAATATCATAATCTTAGATTCAATAATTCAAAAAATAAATTATTTGGATTAAATGACTTTCAAGACTTAGAAAATCTCATTAAAATGCCTTCTGAATGTTCAGAGGGTATTTTTCGTTGTCGGGTCGTGTATGAAAAAGAAATTCAAGAAGTAACTTTTACCCCTTACATTTATAAAGAAATCAAAACATTGAAATTGGTGGATATTGGGGATTGGGATTATTCATACAAATATGCTGACCGAAGTTTTATGACCAATTTACTCTCTGAAAATAAAGAATTTGACGAAGTAATCATGACTCAACATGGTTTTATCACCGATTGTACCATCGCCAATCTTGCTTTTTGGGATGGCTCAAACTGGTTTACGCCCTCAACACCCCTTTTGAAAGGGACAAAAAGACAACAATTACTTGATAAACAAGCGATTATGGAAAAGGAAGTTAGGATTGAAGATTTGAAAAAATTTGAGAGCGTTTGTTTGATTAATGCCTTTAGGGATTTGATTAGGACAGGTTTGCAACCTATCACGGCGATTATTCGGTAAATTGATGGATTGAAAATCTATCCTACGAAAAAAATGACTATTTTTGGTAAAATATCCTTATTAAATGCCAACCGAAAACCCAACTCCCTCCTTTCTACTTCGCCAAAAATTCCCTTTTGAACCAACCAATGGGCAAGTAGAATTATTCAAAAAAATGGATAATTTTATGACCAATCAAGATGATTTTGGTCCGCTTTGTTTTTTGTTGAAAGGCTACGCTGGTACAGGAAAAACGACCGTAATTAGTTCTATCATAAAGGTTTTACCGAAATTCGGATTAAAATCAGTGTTGCTGGCTCCTACGGGTCGAGCGGCGAAGGTGATGAGTAATTATTCCAAGAAAAAAGCTTTAACGATTCATAAGAAAATTTACCGGCAAGTGGCCAATCAGTTTACGGGAAATTTAGAATTTCAACGTCAGAATAATTACGCAACCGATACCGTATTTATCATTGATGAAGCCTCCATGATTTCGGACGATGCCGAGTATGGTTCGGCTGGTTTACTAACGGATTTGATGGAATTTATCTTTACAAATCCCGAAACTGATTACAACGGCAATAAGGTCATTTTTGTGGGAGATACCGCTCAGTTACCGCCAGTGGGCAAATTAAACTCGCCGGCTTTGGAGAAGTCTTATATGGAAGGCCAATTTCATATTGGCGTTTTGGAGCAAGAATTAACCGATGTCATGCGGCAAGATGCCGATTCTGGCATACTTTTTAACGCCACAAAACTCCGTGATTTATTGAAAGACGAGAAACCCCAAATCAGTTTTAAGACCAAAGGTTTCCGTGATTTTTTCAAAATGACGGGCGAGAAATTGGAAGATGGTTTGAATTATGCTTATCGAAAATTTGACCGAGAAAATACCATTATTTTAACTCGTTCCAACAAAACGGCCGTTCAATATAATCGGTACATTCGTCAGCGGATTTTCGGACAAGAAGATGAATTGGCAGCGAGTGATTTATTGATGATTGTACGAAATAATTATCATTGGTTGGGCGAAGATTCGCCAGCGGGATTTTTGGCCAATGGAGATTTTGTGGAAGTGATGAAAATTCGGGGAATTGAAGAGATGCACGGATTTAGGTTTGCTACTTTGACTTTGCGTTTGTTAGATTATGAAGACCATCCACACATCGAAGCAAAAGTGATGATGGATACGCTTTATACAAACACGCCTGCCATGTCGAAAGATGAAAACAAAGCGCTGTACGAGTCTGTATCGGCCGATTATGCGCATATTGTGAACAAAAAAGAACGCAATGAAGAAATCCGTAAAGATAAATATTTGAATGCCTTACAAGTGAAATTTGCCTACGCTCTTACGTGTCATAAATCGCAAGGTGGACAGTGGCCTGCGGTATTCATCGAACAAGGATATTTGAACGATGAACTAATCAATGAAGATTTCATTCGTTGGTTATACACAGGAGTTACACGAGCAACGCACGAAGTATTCTTGTTAAATTTTCACAATGATTTTTTTGATTGAGGGTCGCTAATGGCACACGGATTGAATGGATTAAACACGGATGTAATAATTCATTCCGTGTGCCATCAACCTAATCAAATTTTCGAAATCTCTTTTTAGAAAATTCATAACTGATGATGGCTGGGATATAGAAAGTAATATCAGCCACAAATTTGGCAATTACCGTTCCCAACGTACGATTACCCATCCAGATTGGGAAAAAATACAGCATCGTTGGGCGAATAAATAAGCTATCGATAACCTCCGCAATCCCAAATTCAAAAGATAAAGCACGCACATTTTTGTAGAAAGTATTGACTGAATATTTTTTACCAACTGCTCTTAATTGCTTGATTGCCAACAAAATATCTTGAATCAAAATAGTACCGAAATAACCAATATTTCCAACCCAAGTAGTCGTTAAAGCAGTTGTGAGTTTGTTTTTTGAGTTTTCATAGGTTAACCAAGACGAAACAACAGTTAAGATCAGCGAAATCACCTCCGCTAATCCATATCTTTTAAGCCATTCTCTTATTTTTTGTTTCATAAAACGAATAAACAATAAAAAACCCTTCATACGTGGTGTATCGTTTTTTGTGACCTTGTAGGGATTACAACACATACACCCAAACGCCTAATAATCAGATACTTACAAATATTAATTATATTTTGGGGCAGATATTGGGTCATTTTGTGAGCATATTTTGTAAAAACTCAATTTGTTTGCTCTGCATTTCTATCGTCTTCAATCGCTCATCAGCAATTGCCTTCCAATTAGAATCACTTACCTGTTCAGTAACCACTAAAGGAGTGTCAACACACAATTCAGCTAATAAAAGTGGTCC
>JBBAKZ010000081.1:9136-9625 GCA_040403275.1 Arcicella sp.
CGGTCTCCATTCAAATCCGGAAAACTCTTGATAATGGTTGCCATCGTGGCATAACTCGGTTTTGATCGGTTATTGAGCACATATCCAAGTTGTTCAGCATTTCTCCAGCCACAACGCCTGGCAAATTCAGCCTGATTTAAACGGTAATAGGTTAATATTTCTTGTAACATGGTTGACACCTCAACGGGTGCAGAGTCTGGATTTACACGTAGCATAGGGCTTTTGTTATTTAAAAATTGATAAGTAAAAAATATTTTACGGGTTTTGTTATAATTAATTGGTTTTTGTTAGATATATTTGCGTCAACATCACAAATTTCTAACAATAAAATTATAATAACAAACAAAATAAGCGAAACTACCAACAGCTTGTATCAAATGGCGTACATTATTCCAATAAATGAATGGAACAATGTAACTAAAAGATTAGATGAACTTGAAAATGCTAAGACTACCCTAACAGAATCGGAAGAAAAGCAAACCATTTTCG
>JBBAKZ010000082.1:0-9614 GCA_040403275.1 Arcicella sp.
GTTTTTTTACAGAAAGCTTATTTACCCGCTCTTCACCGTGTAGGCATTAATAATGTGGGAGTTTTTAAGCCAATTGTCGCTCCAAATGCACCAACACCAACGGATTTACTGGTTTATGTATTTATTCCATTCAAATCTTCTGATGATTTTTTGAAACTTGACAAAAAATTACTTGCCGATAAACAATTTGCCATTGACGGAAAAGATTACCTTGATGCACCCTACAATAATGTTCCATACAG
This sequence comes from Arcicella sp., assembly GCA_040403275.1. Lineage (GTDB taxonomy): Bacteria > Bacteroidota > Bacteroidia > Cytophagales > Spirosomataceae > Arcicella. The sequence goes on from JBBAKZ010000082.1 coordinate 243, forward strand.
TCGTATTGAATCCATTTTACTTTCAGCATTTACAGAAGCCCCAATTTTTAATTTACCCGCTTTAAATTCACCGAAATCAGAGAGAGTCTATGAATTGAGAAGTTACGAAGGACCAACCGAAAAATTGTACTTAAACAAGGTGGATATGTTCAACCGAGGTGGAGAAGTTACTTTGTTCAAACGCTTAGGTTTTAATGCGGTTTTTTATGCAGAAGTTATTTCGGGCGGACAGATGCCTAATCTTATGTACATGACAACCTTTGAAAATAAGGCTTCACGGGATGAACATTGGAAGGCCTTTTCTGCCGATGAGTACTGGAAAAAATTGGTAGCCATGCCAGAATATCAACACAATGTCTCGAAAAATGATACCCGTTTTCTATATCCCGCTGATTACTCGGATATTTAAAAATCGTTGTATTTAATGAATTCATTTTTGAAATTTAGCTATTAACTACATGAAAAAAAAACTCATTGCCTCGCTTCTTTCTTTATTCTTTTTAGCCGAGGCATCTCCGCATAGTAAGCCAAATCCTAAGTTAAAAATAGATGAAAAACAGAATTCATCTATCAAACTTCCAAATGGATTTTCGATTAAAATTATGGCCACTGATTTGGGAGCCACTCGTCATATTGCCGTGGCAAAAAATGGAGATATTTACGCAAAACTCTCTAAATTGAAAGATGGCAAAGGCATTTATGTATTGCGAGATACCAACAAAGACGGTATGATTGATGAAACTAAACTGTTTGGAGATTATCCAGGAACGGGCATTTTCATTAACGATGACTACTTGTACACTTCTTCAAATTCAGGCGTTTATCGTTATAAACTGAATGCAAAAGGTGAAGTTATTGATTACGAAAAACCAGAATTGATTGTTAGTGGCTTGGTTGATCGAAAGCGTGATAATGCTAAACCTTTGGTGGTAGACAAGCAAAATAATATTTATGTTACCATCGGTTCTTACAACGACCCATGTAGAGAAATGGGAAGCGGTAAAGGAATTAATCCTTGTTCAATTTTGGATTCAGCGGGAGGAATATGGCAATTTAAGGCCGATAAACTTAATCAAACCTTTGCCGATGGCACTCGATTTGCAACGGGCCTGAAAAATGCTGTGGGCATTGCTTGGAATTCTAACACCAATTCTCTTTTTACGACCCAGCACGGCAGGGGGCAATTTCATGATTTTTATCCGCAATATTATACCCCAAAACAAAGCGGTGAATTACCCGCCGAAACGTTGTATGAATTACATAAAAATGATGATGCTGGCTGGCCTTACGTTTATTACGACCCATTTCAGCAGAAGAAAATCCTTGCGCCAGAATACGGAGGAGATGGCAAAAAAACCGCTGGAGAAAATGCACTGAACCCTTTAGTTGCTTTTCCTGCTCATTTGGGGCCGAATGCATTATTATTTTATACAGGAAAAATGTTTCCAAAAAAATATCAAAATGGAGCATTTATTGCCTTTCATGGTCAATCACCAGCATTGAAAAAAGGTTATTTAGTCGCATTCGTTCCTTTTGTAAACAACAAACCTTCTGGGGAATGGGAGATTTTTGCGGATAATTTTGCGGGAATAGATTTAGAAAAACCTACTGGCCCAATTCAACATCGCCCCTGTGGTTTGGCTCAAGGAATCGATGGTTCTTTATACGTAAGTGATGATTTAAACGGTACAATCTTCAAAATTGAATACAACAAAAAAGGTAAATAAGGATTTAAAATTAGGTATTATGTAAATTTTGAGCGGTAAGGATACTCCAAACGCAGATAATTTAGATTTTGCGCTCTCCAAAATTACTCAAGGTAATATTGGAGAGCGCAGAAAATAAATTCACCCTTCGAAAATTAAGTATTTACTTTTAAGCTCCTTTCAGAGACAAAAGTTTAAATAACACACATTTCCACAAGCTTGCTTTACTTTTTTGCTTGTAAAGCCATCCATTCCATGATAGTCACAGGTCTGCCATTTACTTTTACTGGCGAGCCATCAAATTCCGTTTTTGCGTGATTTACGTGCGAATATATCCAAGACCAATGACCCGTATAATAGTAGTTTTCCCCTCCAAAAAATCCAGAAAGGTCCGTAACGTGGTCATAGAATGAAAAATGTACATTTTTGGCTCCAGCTGCCTTTAAGCGTTGATAAACTGGCACAACCGTATTGTTGGGAAGTGTAGTTCCATCATCTTTTGAATGGATAAACCAAATCGGAACATTCTTGATGCTGTTGATTTGCTGGTCGGTGATGTATTGCGATTGGTAAGCCAAAGCACTGATATATCCCGCTGCAAAATAAGTAGGGTGGTTCAGAATCAATTTCAAAGACATATATCCGCCATTTGAGCAGCCGCCTACATAGATACGTCTTGCATCAATATTTGGGTGGTTTTTTACAAAATCTTTAATAAGCATCATTAACCCTTTGTTATATACGTCGTCTACTTCTCCGTGCGAAGTTTTTCCATCCTTATTGTGCATCCACGCTCCAGGACATTGAGGTGATAAAACATACGCACCCCCAAAATAAGTTTGCATTTCTTTAGAAGCATAGTTGGCTGCTTTATTTGCTAATAATGGAATTGAGGGATCAGTTCCACCTTCTCCACCGCCATGAAGCCAAATAATAAGCGGTGATTTTGTACCTTTATTTTTAGGCGTATAAGCAGCATACGTTAGCGACTTTCCTGCTGCATAATTGAATTTTCCAGTAAGGTCAAATTCATCAACGAGAGGCATGAGTTTGGTTTTCTGCTTGTTCCAAACTTTATTATTTTTTACATCGGTTATAGACATTTTATAATCTACCCATTGATTTCCCTTACAATCTCCTTTTTGCGAATATTGAAAAGGTGAGCCTAGAGGCAAATTTGGTGACACTGCCAAAACTAAGGTTACAAATGTTCCTTCTTCTACTCTATTTCCTTTATTGTCAGAAGGATACGCATATACAACGCTCCTTTCACCTTTGGCTTGAGAAGCAGGTATTTCCACGCAAGTGTGAGTTCTTTCTACCGAAACCGTAAAATTTTTAAAATCAACCGTAGCCATGGGTGCATCCAGTTCGATAATTACTTTATTTACGGCTGGTCCCCAATCGAAACCTTCAACTACAATCGTATATTCGTTAGATGCGATTACACGTTTTCCGTACCCTTCAATTGATGCGAAATAGCATAAAAGAGTATTTATTACTAGAAAGCTAAGGAATTTAATTAAACAGTTTTTTCTCATTGCCTTTAAATGGTTTTATAATTTTAGAATCATACAAATATGCTATATTTATTCAAGAAATGAGCATTGATAGATTATAATAAGTAACTGGAAAGAATTACCCGTGGCACGGATAAACTCGTAAATCGTAGGGTAGAATTCGATGGGCGTTCACTTTAAATAGCGATTGAAACTTAGGAAGCCAAAAAGCAATGGAAAGATTTGAAAGACAGAATAGGCAAAATGGGTATGCACGAACATCACAATGAATAAATGCTGATTGGTAAAGTTTTAGTACATTGATAATTTAAAAAGAAAAACTATGAAATCTAAGTTAGGTATATCCATTTTTTTAGGACTATTCTTCCTCTTGTTGACAAATATTACAAGTGCGCAATCAAGCGATTTTAAAAAGACAAAAATTACAGGCGATTTTATTTCGGAGGGCGTTACAACGGGCGACTTAAATAAAGACGGTCGCCTTGATATTGTAGCGGGCTATTATTGGTTTGAAGCACCAACTTGGAAACGCCACGAAATGGCTCCTTCTCGTGTATTTGACCCAAGAAAAGAGTACAGTGAATCATTTTTGAACCTCGGAATGGATGTAAATCTTGATGGTTGGGATGACGTCGTTATCATTGATTATCCGGGAAAACCTGCCTTTTGGTTTGAAAACCCGAAAAAACAATTAGAGGGTGTTGCCTGGCAAAAACACATCATTGCCGACTCCGTTGGAATAGCCAACGAATCCCCTGGGTTTATTGATATTGATGGCGATGGCCGTCTTGATATTCTTTGTGGGGACAAAGCAAAGAAACAAATTGTCTGGCTTCAAGCACCCCGAAAAAAAGGAGAAACTACGTGGAAAAGATTTGCCTTAAGCAAAGAGAAAGTAGCAGGAACTGAGATGTTTTCACACGGAATTGGTTTTGGAGACATCAATAAAGATGGCATCAACGATGTGGTGATTCGTGATGGTTGGTTTGAAGGGACAAAGAATCTGAATGCTGGAAATTGGGAATTTCATCCTGCCAATTTAGGAGAACCTTGTTCGCACATGCAAATATTGGACGTAAATGGCGATGGTAAAAACGACGTAGTAAGTGCCTCTGCGCATGCGTTGGGCGTTTGGTTTCACGAACAAATTGACGACCATGGAAAAATAAACTTTACAACCCACTTGATGAGCACAACTACCGCTCAAACTCACTCGTCTATCATGGCCGATTTGAATGGCGATGGCAAGGCAGAGTATATTACTGGCAAACGTTTTTTGGCACACAATGGTCGTGACGCTGGTGATGCCGATGCTCCATATTTGTTGTATTTTGAGTTTACACCTAATAAAAAACCGAATTGGACAGAACATATCAATGACAATGACTCCGGTGCTGGGCTAAATGTTGCTGTTCGAGACATGAACAAGGACAAAAAGCTCGACATCATTATCGCAAATAAAAACGGGGTTTATCTTCTTGAAAATTTTATTAAGTAGGTTAGGTATGTATTTCAATATCATATAATCACCTGCTTTTATAATTTGATAATTATATGATATTATCCCTTAATATCCGCCTCAAATGCGAAAATAACAGATGATTGTATTTTTTTAAAGAGGTTCAGTCTGTTAACTGGAGAATTAGTATATTTTCAGCAGTAAACTGGTAAAAATAAATAACCTAAATCGCTGTTAATCAGAATTATGCCGAACATCGAAAAATGACCTACTTAATAAACCTCAATAGTAGATAATACTGGGCAAGCCTTGGATTCAAGAATATTTACCCGAATTTTATCGGTTTGTTCTGGTGAGATTTTAACAATGCGCTTATATCCAATGGTTGTTTCAGTGGCTACCGTTTGCCAATTTCCATCTTTCCAAATGTCAATACTGAAAGCTTTTATTCGCTGACCTAATTGAATATATTCTTGCAAAAGGACATATTTAACCGTTTGTTTCGAGCCAAGATTTATTTCGAGTTGTGCGGTTTTAACATCGTCATTCGTGGCCCAATAAGTGTCTTTATTACCATCAGTGAGGTTTTTAGCCGAAAAATCAATCGCTTTTCCACGATAGGAATCTGCTTTTACGGCTGCTTTTTCGGCAAGATTTTTTCCTAATTCTTTTTTCAAAATACTGGTAAAACCTTGCAGCGAACTCACATCATTGGCGTGAAATTGCCCCGTTCTATCAGGCGGAACGTTAAGCAAAAGATTTGACCCACGCCCCACCGAACTCAAATAGATTTCAAAGAGTTTTTCGGGCGTTTTTACCAGGTTGTCCTCTTTAGCATGATAAAACCAACCCGGTCTAATTGACACATCCACTTCGGCAGGAACCCAATTTTTTCCTTCAACAGCACCCGTGTTTAGCAAGTTTTCGATACCTGATTTTCCTGCGTATAAGGTATCCGTAGAAATATTATTCCAATTGGTTCTGCCTGCTTTTCCTTGTTCATTTCCAACCCAACGAATATCTGGACCAGCATCGCTAAAAAACACAACATTTGGCTGAATGCTACGAATTAATTTTAAGGTTTCGGGCCATTGATAAAAAGTTTTTCCGTCAATTTTACGTTTTTCATTTGCTCCACCATAAAAGCCATCTCCACCATTGGCACCATCAAACCACATTTCAGTAACTTTTCCATACTGAGTAAATAATTCTTTTAGCTGATTTCGGTAATAAGTTACGTAAGATGGCTGTCCGTAATCAGCTCGGTTTCTGTCCCAAGGCGATAAATAAACCCCGAATTTTAGGCCTGCTTTCTTTGCAGCTTCACTGGTTTCTTTTACGATATCGCCTTTCCCGTTCTTGTAAGGGCTATTTTTGATAGAATGTTCGGTAAGCTTGCTTGGCCAAAGACAGAATCCATCGTGGTGTTTGGTCGTCAAAATCATCATTTTAAAACCTGCCTCTTTCAAGGTTTTTGCCCATTGGTTGGCGTCCACCTTCGTTGGATTAAAAACCGAATTACTTTCGTCGCCGTAGCCCCACTCTTTATCCGTAAAAGTATTCGTCGTAAAATGAATAAAAGCATTCATTTCCATTTGATGCCACGCCAATTGCTTTGCAGTCGGTACGGGAAAAACGGGTGCTGGAGCGGCAACTTTTTTAACCTGGGCGATCGCATTTACTGAAAATACGAAAGCAATTAGGAGGGAATAATATTTAATAGCAGTATTCAATTTTATCATCGTCGTGAGAGTTGTTAGATTTTAAAATGATATATTTGATTGTTTTTTGCGGTTGAACGTATCAGTAAAATGAGTGATTCCATCGCTTGATTGAATGACCTGACACGATTTTTCTTCAGGGTTTCATCAATAAACCCTTTACGAACTAATTTATACTCTAAAAATCCATTCGAATATAATACGATAAATAAAAAATCAAGTATGTATTTCATTATTTAAATTTTATGGAGGTTCTCCAACTACAACATTCAGGAAGCCGATTTAAACAGGTTCAATCGTACATCAATATTTTTTCATTTTAATCAATATCCATGAAAGCAATAATTTTAACCGAACCAGGTAAATTCCAAAAAATAGAAAAAAATATTCCTCCAAGTCCTTTCTCTGACGAAGTATTACTCAAAATTAAACAATTGGGCGTCTGCGGTACTGACTTGCACGCTTACCATGGCAAGCAGCCCTTTTTTACGTATCCTCGAATTTTAGGACACGAAATTGCTGCTGAAGTAGTGGCAATTGGTGCATCGGTTACGCATTTGAAAGTAGGAGATATTTGTGCAGTTATGCCTTATCGAAATGAAGAAACTGACCAAGCGGTTCGCCGAGGAAAAACGAACTGTGGCTCAACGCTCAAAGTTTTGGGTGTGCACGAGGATGGGGCCATGCAAGAATACATCAAATATTCGGCAGATTTAGTCTATGAGGCTAATGAACTTTCGCTCGACCAAATTTCGATGATTGAACCCTTGGCAATTGGTAGCCACGCCGTGGAACGAGCGAATATTAAACCAGAAGATATTGTCTTAATCATTGGAGCTGGACCCATTGGCATCGGCACGGTGGCGATGGCATTACTTAAAGCCGGGAAAGTAATGGTGTTGGATATGAACCAAAATCGCTTGGATTTTATTAGCCAAAAATTTCCTTCGGTAGAAACGATTCAATTGAATGATGAAGTTGAAAAAACTTTAAAGCAACGGTTAAATGGTGACTTACCCACTGTTATTTTGGATGCAACTGGCAATAAAGCCTCCATGGAAAAATGTATTGAATACATCGCCTCGAGTGGAACAATTGTGTACATAGGCTTATTTATTGGGGATATTACTTTTCATGACCCACTTTTTCATCGAAAAGAAGTTACGCTGAAATCTTCCAGAAATGCCGTTGGAGCCGATTTTCAGAAACTGATAAGGCTTTTGAAAGCAGGATTGGTAAATATTGACGGACTAATCACGCACCGATTATCATTCGATACCATTGATAAAAATTTTACCAAACTTTACCTGCCAGAGGAAAAAGTAATTAAAGCGGTTATTGAATTTTAAATAAATTATTGAGCAATCAATAAAAATAAGTAAGTGCCAAAATAGAATTAGTTAGCAGAATACTCATGGCATGACTGATGATAATCTTATTGTGAGAAGTGTATGAGTTGAGTCGTACCATGCGTAAATTTCTCCAAGCACCACTTTTCCGTGAATTTCACTTTCGCTCAGATTTCTTCAAAGCATTCATCATTTTGGAATAAAGCAATTTTTCATCAATTGGTTTAGAAATATAGTCATTCATTCCAACCGATAAACATTTTTCAAAATCAACCGTTGTGACGTCCGCCGTAAGTGCAATAATAGGAATGTACGAATTCATGACTTCACGAATATAAACCGTCGCTTCAAAGCCATTCATTTCGGGCATTTGCAAGTCCATCAAAATAATATCGTATTCATTTTCCTTTAATTTTTCAATCGCTATTTTACCGTCTTCTGCAATTTCAAACTCAAATCCAAAATCCATTAAGATTATTTTGATCAAAAGTTGATTGAGTGCTACGTCTTCAACGACCAACACTTTCACATTTTCTAATTTTTCTTCCACTTCAACCAGTGAAATTTTCTCCTCCATTATTTCCATTTTTTTAAAAGGAAGTGTAAAGCTGAATTTTGCGCCTTTGTTAAGTTCGCTTTTCACTTGAATCGTACCTCCTTGCGCTTCAACTAGTTGTTTAACAATGGCTAAGCCCAAACCAGTGCCTCCATAATAAGTAGAAGTATTGTGATTTGCTTGTTCAAATACTTTGAAAATATCTTCTAATTTATCTGCTGGAATCCCGATGCCCGTATCAGATATGGCGAATTCAAGCTGAACTTCGCTTTCATGTTCTTCAAGTAAAAAAATTTGTAGAAGTATTTTTCCTTCGTACGTAAACTTTACAGCGTTACTCAATAAATTCAAGATTATTTGTCGCAAACGTATGGAATCACCCACAAGTATTTGGGGAATTTTATCATCGCGTTCCATAATTAATTGTAAATTCTTTTCCTTTATTTTTATTTTAAACAATTCCAACATGGCGGAAATTGATTCGCATAAATCGAATGGAGTTTGTTCAAAAATCATTTTTCCTGAATCAACTTTGGCCAACTCAAGTATATCATTAATTAACACAATCAATGCAGCGCCAGATGTTTTAATGGCATTGAGATATAGTTTCTGGGCATCGTCTAAAGGCGTTTTTGAAATCACATTCGTAAATCCGATAATGGCATTCATGGGTGTTCGGATTTCGTGACTCATATTCGATAAAAATTGCTGTTTTGCTTTTACGGCTTGTTCAGCAAGCAAAGTTTTTATTTCGGCATTATTTTTTGCTTCAATTAATTCGGTTTTTGTGATTACATGATTGGTTACTTCATTGGCAATAATAACAACGCCAGAAACGGTTGTGTCAGATTCATAATAAGGCTGATAAACAAAATTGAAATAAACATCTTCCAATTTATCGTGACGTTTCAATTGAATAAGCGATTCATAGGCCTGATAGGGAATACCCGTTTCGAAAACATTCAGCAAGATTTCAGGAAAAGGGCTATCTTTAATTTCGGGTAATATTTCCAGCAAAGGTTTCCCTTCAATTTGCTTTCCTTTACCCCACATTTCTTTTA
>JBBAKZ010000083.1:0-1696 GCA_040403275.1 Arcicella sp.
CCAAATAATGAGCCAGTCCCGTATTGGTGCGAGGGTCAGTATTTGAACCCGCCCGAGTCGGAATCAAGGCGGCAATTCTTGGTTCTTTATGATTTTCGCTCAGAATCACCGTCAAGCCGTTGGCGAGGGTATAAAAACGAGCTTTCATGGGGTCGTTGCTCACGTACTTATAGGTATATCCGCCCGATGTGGCCGATTTCCATTCATAAGATTTTTGAGCAAAAGTGGTGGAAAAAGCCAAAAAGGCAATTGCCAAGAGAGTAAAGCGAGTTAGCTTCATGGTGAAAGGCAGATTAAGTTAATTGATTTGTTATAAGTTTTAAAAACGAAATAAGATTAAATAATTGTATTTATTTCATGACTCGCTTTCCAAAATTAGTAGCTTTTAAGGTGCAATAACACGATAAATGCGTAAAATGACAATGATAATTTGATAAACGGTTTCGGCGATTTAATCTCATACCAAAATAATTTAGTCTATTTGTTTGATAGACTAAAGAGAATTGCTAATTTTGTGAACAAGTTATTTTCAAATTAAGGTATCAACATCAATTAATTAGTAGCATGAACGTAGTAGAATCTCCTTCACAAGCAATCTCTGTGAGTTCAAATAAAAATAATATATACTCTTCCAAATGGCTTTGGTTTGGTATTCCTGTTACTTTATTGGTAGGTCTTGCCAGTATTCTGATTTACAATTACTACGCCTTATTTTCAGTTGAAAAATTAGTAGCCGGTATTAATCAAGACTTTTTCATTTATTTAACCATTGGTGTTTTTGCTCAATTGGTGGATGGTGCTTTAGGCATGGGCTACGGAGCAACTTCAACCTCTTTTTTGATTTCGGTGGGTGTTCCGCCAGCTATTAGTAGCACTGGCGTTCACGTAGCGGAAATGTTCACGACGGGAGCATCGGCAATTTCGCATTATAAATTCAAAAATATCAATAAAAGATTGGTGACTTATCTATTGATTCCAGGTGTAATTGGTTCAGTAATAGGGGCTTATCTGCTATCAGATGTTATTGATGGAAAAGTAATTAAACCTTTCATTGCGGTTTACATGATTGTATTAGCCATAATGATTATTATAAAAGGCTTAAGAAATACTAACATTAAAAAGAAAACCAAAAACATAGGCGTTTTAGCCACTTTTGGTGGGTTCATGGATGCAGTGGGTGGCGGAGGTTGGGGCCCCATCGTAACTTCTACTCTGATTGGCCGTGGACGTGACCCAAGATATACCATCGGTTCGGTCAATGCGGCTGAATTTGCCGTTTCGTTTGCGAGTGGCATTACTTTCTTGCTTTTTCAAGGGATTAACGGATGGCAAGTCATTGCGGGATTAATCGTTGGGGGAGTGGTTGCTGCTCCATTTGCCGCATTTTTTGTAAATAAAGTACCCAGAAAAACGATGACAATTGTGGTAGGTATTTTAATCATCGCACTCAGTCTTAAAACGTTGATTCCAATTGTATTAAAATTATTTTAGCAATTTATAGTGGTGATACTATTTAGAAGGTCGGCAATTTGCTGACCTTTTTTTATGCCAAAAACGAGAATAAAGGGTAGTTAATCAAGAACAATTTTCTACTTTTGCCTCCCTAATTTAAATTCCCAAATCCTGATTTATGAAACGTCCATTACTTCTTTTTTTGCTAATTTCAACGGGTATATTTTACGCTTTTCAATTCATT
>JBBAKZ010000083.1:1706-9560 GCA_040403275.1 Arcicella sp.
GCAGAATATTTGGGTGGACCTGACCGTAATCACTATTCAAGTCTGACCCAAATAACGCCAGAAAACGTTAAAAATCTCAAAATTGCGTGGTCGTATGCAGCTCCAGATACGGGTCAAATGCAGGTAAATCCAATTATTGTTGAAGGAATGTTGTATGGAGTAACTTCCGCCGTGAGAGCATTTGCTTTGGATGCCAGCACGGGCAAAGAAATTTGGCGATTTGGCGACCCCTTGAACACTTGGCACAGTACAAGTCGGGGAGTTGCGTATTGGGCAGAAGGCGACGATAAGCGAATTTTATACACGGTTGGTTCATTTTTATACGCTCTAAATGCCAAAACTGGCAAACTCATTGTAAGTTTTGGAGATGGTGGAAAAGTTGATTTACACGTAGGATTGCCAGCCATTGCTCAAAATAAATTCATTATTTCCAATACCCCAGGCACGATTTACGAAGATTTAATTATTATGCCACTTCGCCTTTCGGAAGGAGCCGATGCAGCGCCTGGCGACATTCGAGCGTTTAACGTGAAGACAGGAAAATTAGTGTGGACTTTTCATACAATCCCTTATCCAAACGAATTTGGCTACGAAACTTTCCCTAAAAATGCCTATAAGAATGAAGGAATTGGGGCGGCCAATAACTGGTCAGGCATGGCAATTGATAGAAAAAGAGGCATTTTATTCGCCCCAACGGGTTCGGCGGCTTATGATTTTTATGGCGGAAATCGAAACGGTAAAAACCTATTTTCGGACTGTCTTTTAGCTTTAGATGCTTGCACAGGAAAACGACTTTGGCATTATCAAACAACGCATCACGACATTTGGGATAGAGACCATCCTGCACCGCCAAATTTGGTAACGATTAAAAGAAATGGTAAATTAATTGATGTCGTTGCGCAGGTAACCAAACAGGGTTATGTATTTGTTTTTGATAGAGTTACAGGAAAACCCGTGTTTCCCATTAATGAAGTGGCAGCGCCCAAATCAATGCTTGTGGATGAACAATCGTGGCCTACACAACCAGTGCCTACCAAACCTGCCCCGATGGCACGTCAAGCTTTCCAACTTACTGAAAAGGATATTAGCCCGTATGCAGAAAATAAGGAAGAGTTGATTGCTCAATTAAAAACGTATAAAAAAGGATTATTTGCCCCACCAAGCAAACAAGGAACGGTGATATTACCAGGTTTTGATGGTGGGCCAGAATGGGGTGGTGCCGCCGTGGACAAGGAAGGAATTATGTACGTCAATTGTAACGAAATGGCTTGGATTCTGACGATGAAAGATACGCCGAAGGAAGATGCACTCGCACATTTGCCTCTGGGCGAAAAAGTCTATACAACCACTTGCACGGTCTGTCACGGAAACGATAGAAAAGGAAATGCCAAAAGCGGCTATCCGTCTTTGGTAGGCATTGGCACGAGGCGAGATAAAGCGTACATAACCCAAATTATCACGAATGGCAAGGGAATGATGCCGGGTTTTACTACCTTAAATGCCAACGAAAAACAAGCGCTTGTGGGTTTTTTATTAGGAGAAGAAAAGAAAGAAGTCGGAGGGGAGACAAAAACAAAAATACCCACTTTACCCTACGCAAGTACTGGATACAATAAATTTTTGGACAGTAAAGGCTTGCCTGCCATTGCTCCACCGTGGGGAACTCTTAATGCCATCGACTTAAATACGGGCGAATTTCTCTGGAAAGTTCCGTTCGGCGAAGAAGAATCCTTGAAGGCAAAAGGTATTTATAATACGGGTACTGAAAATTATGGTGGTGCGGTTGTAACGGCAAGTGGATTATTATTTATAGCCGCAACAAAAGATGGAAAATTTAGAGTTTTTGATAAAAAGACGGGTAAAATTTTATGGGAAACGACGCTTCCCGCCGCAGGATTTGCTACGCCTTCAACTTATCAAATTAAGGGAAAACAATACGTTGTTATCGCTTGCGGAGGCACAAAATTAGGCACTAAAAAAGGGAATCAGTATGTTGCTTTTGCTTTGCCTTAGTTACTACTTCTTATAGATGTAAGTATATTATTTTTAGATAATTAAATTATTCAAGGTTTTGTTTTGGTAGGGACGAATAGCATTCTTCCATCGTTCAAACATTAAACGAATGCTATTCGTCCTTACATCCATTCCTATTTAAAATTATCACTCATAATCTTAGCCGAAGAAAGTGCCAAAGGGATTCCTCCGCCTGGGTGAACGCTACCGCCTACAAAATACAAATTCTTGATTTTAGAAGAAAAATTAGCGTGTCTCAAAAATGCGGCAAATCGATTATTGGAGGAATTTCCGTATAAGGCACCTTGCGCCGAAGATGTTTTCGATTCAATCGTTCGAGGGTCGAGAATCTCCTCGCATTCAATGAGTTCGGCTATATTTTGCCCTAAAATTCTACTGATTTTTTTCAAGATGTTTTCTTTGGTTTGGGCAATGATTTCATCCCAATTTTGTCCTTCGTTAGCGGGAGCGTTTATGAGTACAAACCAGTTTTCACAGCCTTCTGGAGCATCATCGGTTTTGTGTTTTGAGGTAATATTGATGTAAACCGTTGGGTCGTGATAAATGGTTTTCTTCTCGAACATCGTTTTGAATTCTTCTTGATAATTATCACTAAACATAATATTATGCAAGTCTAATTCAGGAAATTGCTTTTTGATTCCCCAGTAAAAAATCACGCCAGAGCTTGATTTAGGCTGATTTAAGAGAAAATTAGGGTGTTTTTGTTTAGGCAAAAGTTTTCGGTAGGTGTGGGTTACGTCCATATTTGAAACTACGGCTTCGCATGGTATGAGGTCGTAGGTATGAGATATAAGGTTAAGAATATCATCCTTATTTTTTCCACTACTCCCGTCTCCTTTTTTCCTGACACTCACTCCTTTCACCTTCCCATCCTCCACAATAATCTCCTCAACTTTTGTCTCAAAATGAAAGGTAACGCCCAAACTTTCAGCTAATTCTACTAAAGAATTCGTAATCGAAACCATGCCTTTTTTAGGAAAAAAAGCACCTAAATTATATTCCAAATGGGGAATAATATTTAAAGTTTCAGGCGTTTGGTAAGGATCAGAGCCATTGTAGGTTGCGTAACGATTGAAAAGTTGTACAATTTTAGGATGCTTGAATAGCTTTTGATTCGCTTCGTTCATCGTTCCAAAAATGCCTAATTTTGGCAGATTTAGATATCCTTTCAAGGCTTTTTTGGAAGTCCAAGTGGATAATTTATGCAGAGAATCTTGGAGAAATAATCCATCCAAAACCTCATATTTGAAGGCCGAATCTTTAAGAAATTGGGTGATTTTTTCGGCAGGTTCGCCCGTAATTTTTTCTACTTCATCGGCAAATTTTTGGGGTTCAGCCCAAGCGGTCAGTCGAGTTTTATCTTCCCAAAAATAGCGACAAATTTCATTTAATTGTTCGTATTCAAAGAAATCAGAAGGATTTTTGCCGACTAATTCAAATAATTCGGTTACTAATTTGGGAAGGGTAAATAAGGATGGGCCAGCATCAAAACGGTAGCCATTGCGTTCAAAACTACTTAATTTCCCTCCTGCATAACAGTTCGCCTCAAATACCGAAACATCAAACCCTTTATGAGCCAAACGAATAGCAGAAGCAATGCCCGCAATTCCTGCCCCGATGATGGCGACTTTTTTCATTTTATTAGCTGTAAGATTTGAGCAATTAGCCATGAGTTTTTCGCTGATTCTACAAAATAGTAACTTGGTCGTTGGATTATTGTTTAACTAAAAAGGAAGGCTTCGCTTAAATCGAAGCCTTCCCTAAAATCTAAAGTGTCAAAACCCGATGGCTTAAAGCTTACAGTTCAGAGCTTTTAATAAAATAACCACTCCAGCGCTTTCGGGAATTCTTTGCCCCATTGCACTTCACTATGTTTGCCGTCTGGGTCGAGCGATAAATTAATAATTGTCTTTTTAATCCCTTGACGTTCAAAGGTTTGCTTTAATTTTTCAACATTTGGAATCATGGCAGCACTTTCTTGTCCGCCGGCATAAACATAAATACGGGTCGGCAAATGCGAAAGAAAGTCAATGGCATCAAAATAAATATTGGGTGAAATCCATAACGAAGGCGAAAAAATCATTAGTCTTCCAAATGCTTCAGGAAACATCAATCCCGCATAAATACTGATTAAACCGCCCAGAGAACTGCCACCAATACCCGTAAATTCACGTTCAGGTTTTGTTCTGAAATTTTTATCCACGTAGGGTTTCAAGGTCTTTGCCAAAAATTGAGCGTATTTACGCCCTTGTCCTTTCCCTAATTTTGGATTATTATACGGTGAATATTCTTGAAAACGTTCTTCGCCCCCGTGTGAA
This sequence comes from Arcicella sp., assembly GCA_040403275.1. GTDB lineage: Bacteria > Bacteroidota > Bacteroidia > Cytophagales > Spirosomataceae > Arcicella. The sequence goes on from JBBAKZ010000083.1 coordinate 6,059, forward strand.
ATGGCCACTACAATCACATCTCCATGCTCACGAGCGGATAGAACGGCCAATTGTTTATCAATTTCCCAATTGCCATATTCAGAACCCTCGCCAAACAAATTTTGGGCATCTTGTAAATAAATGACAGGATATTGCCTAGTGGAAGTTTTATAATTATGCGGCAAAAGAATATAAACGGCTCTTTTCTTATCCAGTTGAGGCATTTCAAATACTTCAGAAATTACGCTAATTTCTGGCATCAGATTTTCGGAGAGATTCTCGCCATCCAATCGCCAATGAGGCACAAAATCTTGATGAATACCATTTTTGATTTTGGCAATACGGTTTGGGATTCCATTGCCAAATTCATCTAATTCTACTTGATTCCAGCCTCCTTTTGTGTATTTATACTCAAAAGTTTCGGGCAGTTTTATGTTATCAGGAAATTTTAAAGCGTATTTTCCCTCTTCTATTTTATTCAATCTAAGTTCCTCTCTATCAGGCAACCAAGCGTTGAAATTACCCGATAAATAAACGGGTCTATCATCTTCAACTGGCGTGGTTAGTTCAAAATATAATATATTCTTACTCATTCAATGTACGTGGTTATTATAGTAGTCAAATTTACGCAATAATCCTCTATATTTAACCTATTTTCGTTAAAACTCATTTTTAGTGCATAAGGTTTTAAGCTTGAATAATCATTTGGACTAAAAACGCTATTGTTTGGGCGTTTGGCGATATATTAAGGTGAAAAATAATTTGCAATTTTGTAGGGTAAAATACTGAATAAGTTATTCATTAAACTATTCAAAATAGAATTTGATATTTTCCTATGCTTCGAATGTTGTGGAAATATAAACAAGCACAGCATAAAAAAACAAAAAATATGAGTAAACAAACCTTATTTGACAAAGTGTGGGATGCCCACGTTGTTCGTAAAATCGAAGATGGTCCAGATGTATTTCTGATTGACCGCCACTTTATCCACGAAGTAACAAGTCCAGTTGCTTTCTTGGGTCTTGAAAGTCGTGGGATTGATGTGATGTATGCCAAACGTACCTTTGCCACTGCCGACCACAATACGCCCACGCTTAATCAACATTTACCCGTTCAAGATCCTCTTTCTGCCAATCAGCTGCAACAATTGGAAACCAATACCACCAAACACGGTATTTCGCACTGGGGGTTGGGACACGCCAAAAATGGCATTGTGCACGTAGTTGGGCCAGAAAATGGCATTACGCTTCCAGGAATGACGATTGTATGCGGTGATTCGCACACCTCTACGCACGGAGCTTTCGGCGCAATTGCTTTCGGAATTGGTACTTCTGAGGTAGAAATGGTGCTTTCTTCGCAGTGCATTATGCAACCAAAACCCATGAAAATGCGGGTAAACGTGAATGGACAATTGGGTAAAGGGGTTTTGCCAAAAGACGTTACATTATATATTATCGCTCAACTTTCTGCTGCCGGGGCAACGGGTTATTTCGTAGAATATGCGGGTGATGTATTCGAAAATATGTCGATGGAAGGACGTATGACCGTTTGTAATATGTCAATCGAAATGGGTGCAAGAGGTGGAATGATTGCGCCTGACGAAACTACTTTCGCTTACTTGAATGGTCGTGAACAATCGCCAAAAGGGGAAGCTTGGGATAGCGCATTGGCTTATTGGAAAACCCTAAAAACGGACGAAGGTGCTATATTTGATAAGGAATATACTTTCAATGCTACCGATATTGAGCCGCAAATTACCTACGGAACAAATCCGGGTTTAGGAACTGGAATTTCGCAAAATATTCCTATGTCGGGCGATGTAATTGATGGTGAAGCGAGTTATAAAAAATCATTAGGCTACATGGGTTTTGCTGAAAATGAGCAAATCATTGGAAAGAAAATTGATTATGTTTTCTTGGGCAGTTGTACGAATGGTCGCATCGAAGATTTCCGTGCTTTTGCTTCCATCGTGAAGGGCCGTAAAAAAGCGGATAACGTAACGGCTTGGTTGGTGCCGGGTTCACACATCGTGGAATCTCAGATTAAAGAAGAAGGTATTTTAGCTATTTTAACAGAGTCAGGTTTTGAACTTCGTCAGCCAGGTTGTTCAGCTTGTTTGGCGATGAATGACGACAAAGTTCCAGCGGGAAAATATGCCGTTTCAACGTCAAACAGAAACTTTGAGGGTCGTCAAGGTCCGGGAGCAAGAACACTTTTGGCTTCTCCATTGGTTGCAGCTGCTGCGGCGGTGACGGGTTTTGTTACTGACCCTCGGGAGTTTTTATAGCGATTGGCAGTTAGCTTTTGGCAATTAGCAGTTTGCTATTAGCTATTAGCTTTTACCCTTGTACATAAATATTTAACCCCAAAAACTGATAGAAGCTAAACGCCAAAAGCAAACTACTAATAGCCTCAAACAATGAGAGATTTTAAAAAATATACCATCTGGGAAAGTAGTCACAAACTAACTTTGATGGTATATAAAATAACAGATAACTTTCCTAAATCAGAATTATTTGGTTTGACAAGTCAAATGAGGCGAGCATCTGCGTCTGTTCCAACAAATATTGCAGAAGGATGCGGAAGAGAAAGTGATACTGAATTTAAAAGATTTCTTATTATTGCGAGTGGTTCGGCAAGTGAATTGCTCTATTTATTGATTCTCTCATAAGATATTGGATATATTTCAAATGAACAATTTGATGAATTTGAAATAGCATTGACTACGCTAAGAAAATCAATTCATCAGTTAATTAAAAAAATAGCTGTTTGTATTTTGCTTTTGAAAGTTGGCTTTTAGCGATCGGCTAAATACAGCAATTATTGTAACAGCTAAAAGCCAACTGCCAATAACCAAAAGCCAACAACAAAATATAATCAAAAAATAATTTAATGCTAAAAGCCAACAGCCAACAGCCAATAGTTAAACGCTAAAAGCCAACAGCCAACAGCCAATAGCCACAATAAAATGGCATACGATAAATTCACCATACTTTCGTCCACCGCCGTTCCGATGCCAATCGAGAACGTGGACACCGACCAAATTATCCCTGCACGCTTCTTGAAAGCAACAACACGTGAGGGTTTTGGCGATAATTTATTCAGAGATTGGCGTTACAATAGTGACAATTCTCCAAAACAAGACTTCGTTTTGAATAACCCAACTTACGCCGGAAAAATCCTTGTAGGTGGTCGTAACTTCGGTTCGGGTTCAAGTCGTGAACATGCCGCTTGGGCGATTTATGATTACGGTTTCCGTTGTGTAATTTCAAGTTTCTTTGCGGATATTTTTAAAGGTAACTCACTGAATATTGGTATTTTACCAGTAACAGTTTCTCCTGATTTTTTGGATAAAATTTTCTTGGCAATCGAAGCGGATGCCAAAGCAATCATCGAAGTAAATCTTCCAGAACAAACGGTTACAATTGTGGCAACGGGCGAAAAAGAATCTTTCGACATCAATGGTTATAAAAAAAATAACATGATTAACGGCTTCGATGATATTGATTATCTACAAAGCATG
>JBBAKZ010000084.1:0-3766 GCA_040403275.1 Arcicella sp.
GTTCAGTTGACAACCTGGCACTTGTTCGCCGTCACGTAAAGTAGTATCGAATACTTGAATTTTCTGACTCATAATTTTGTATTATTTGTTTTTTTCTAAGCCAAAAATACATTTACCATCCTTAAAAAGCAAATCTTAAAATAACAGATCATAGAATTAAATTCTAAAAAATATTGTAAAAAATTAATAAATAGAATAAAAAACTTTTTAATTGTTTAAAAATAGAAAAATATTCTTTATTTTTATTTAATGTTGTATCAATATTTTTTTCGATAAATATTTTCAATAATAGTATATTTTTAGGAATGTAAAATCAAAATTTAGTTTTTTCTTGAAAACAACAGATGCTTTAAAAAAGAAATGCTCAATTCTGATGTTTGCGTTCATCAATATTGAGCATTTTAAAAATCATCGAAAATCCCTACATCACATCCTTCAAAATACCTTTCTTCTCTTTAGCCACTGCAAGAATTAATTCCGCAATCAAGCCAGTCCAGCCTGTTTGGTGAGCCGCTCCTAAACCTTTTCCAGTATCTCCGTCAAAGTATTCATTGAAAAGAATTAAATCTTTAAAATGCGGGTCAGATTGCAGTTTTTCATAATTCTCATACATCGGGCGTCTGCCTTGATCATCTTGCGTAAAGATTTTTATCAATCGTTCTGAAAGACTCATCGCTGCCTCTTTGATACTTACCATGTTGCCAGAATCAGTCGGATATTCTACTTCATAATCGTTGCCATAATAGGTTTGGAATTTCAATAATGAATCGACCAACAAGAAATTCATGGGAAACCAAATTGGTCCACGCCAATTGGAATTACCGCCAAACATACTGCCCGTACTTTCGGCAGGTGTATAATCTACTTTCAAAACATCGCCATTGATACGGAATTGATACGGATTATCGAGGTGATATTTTGATAAAGAACGAATCCCAAAATCAGAAAGAAATTCCTTTTCGTCAAACATCCGTTTCATAATCATCTTCATTCTATGTCCCCGCAGAATAGCAAGCAAACGATTTTCTCCTTTTCCAGATTCGTACCATCGAGAAATCAATCCCGCCAAATCGCGGCGATTGTTCAAAACCCATTCTACTCTACGCTTGAAATCTGGCAGTTTTTCCAACATTTCAGGCGTTAGAATTTCTACGGCAAAAAGCGGAATTAATCCCACCATCGACCTGATTTTCAATAATTTACTGTCATTATTTGGTAGATGAAGCATATCATAATAAAACTGGTCTTCTTCATCCCAAAGACTCACATCATCACCTCCCAACGACTGCATCGCTCCCGCAATATGCAAGAAATGTTCAAAGAATTTGGAAGCCATATCCTGATAAACCGGTCGTTCTAGAGCAATTTCGCAGGCAATTCTCAACATATTTAAACTATACATCGCCATCCAACCGGTTCCGTCAGCTTGTTCCAAACGGCCACCCGTTGGCAAAGTAGAAGAACGGTCGAAAACCCCGATATTATCCATTCCCAAGAAACCTCCACCAAAAACATTATTGCCTCCTTCATCTTTCAAATTTACCCACCACGTGAAATTGAGCAATAACTTATGAAAAATTCTTTCTAAAAAAGCAATGTCTCCTTTGCCGTTCGTTTCCTTGTCAATCTCGTAAACTTTCCACGATGCCCAAGCGTGTACGGGAGGATTCACATCCGAAAATGACCATTCATAAGCGGGTATTTGTCCGTTGGGGTGCATATAATATTCCCGCAATACCACGGCTAATTGTCGTTTCGCAAAATTGGGGTCAACCCGTGCTAATGGAATGGTATGGAAAGCTAAATCCCACGCTGCAAACCACGGATATTCCCACTTATCCGGCATGGAGAGAATATTGGCAGCGTATAAATGTCTCCAACTGGCATTTCGGCCATATTTACGATATCCCGAGGGTTCTGGCATGGCTGGGTCGCCTTTTATCCACTCATTGACGTTGTAATAGTACCACTGCTTTGTCCACAACATTCCTCCGTATGCCTGACGTTGAATTTTTAATAATTCTTCATCTTTTACATCCTGTTGTACTTCATCGTAGAAGATATTTCCTTCCCGAATTCGCTTCTCAAATGTGTCTTCAAAACCCCCAAAAGGTTCAACAATTGAGTGGTCTACCAAACGCAAACGAACCGTCAAGGACTCACCCGCTTTTACGATTTTCTTGTATCTGGCGGAGGCTTTTGTCCCTATATTGTTGGGATTGACGGCTTTTTCATTGCCTTCTACGATACACTCATTGATACCATCTTTGGTATAAGGGGAATAATTAGCTACACCATACAGTCGTTCAAAATTGCTTTCATTTTCGGTAAAAAGTAGCTCGTCAGCCCCTTCACAATAAAGTTTAAAAAGACCTACATTTCTGTTATCAATCTCAATTGCCTTGTTTGAGATTCCCCGCATCATGGGCTTATATTTGAAATTATCGTAGCCCCAACTCCATGTATTTCTAAACCAAACGGTAGGCAGAATCGTCAGAGGGGCATCTTTTTCGCTTCGATTATGAGCCGTTATTTTGATGAGAATATCTTGTTCGTCAGCTTTGGCATATTCGATAAAAACGTCAAAATATTCATCTTTTTCAAAAATTCCCGTATCAAGTATCTCGTATTCAGGCTCTAAGCGAGAACGCTTGCGGCTTTCTTCTACTAATTGGTCGTAAGGATATGCTTTAATTGGGTACTTATAAAGCATTTTCATGTAAGAGTGAGTAGGCGTGGAATCGAGATAGTAATATAATTCTTTTACATCTTCACCGTGATTTGAATCGCTTCCTGTTAAACCAAAAAAACGTTCTTTTAGGATATGGTCATTGTGATTCCAAAGGGCAAGGGCAAAGCAAATATGTGATTTATTATCAGAAATCCCCGCAATTCCTTCCTCTCCCCAACGGTAGGCAATCGAACGAGCCATGTCGTGCGAAATGGCATTCCAAGCGTCCTGATTTGGCGAATAATCTTCCCGAACAGTTCCCCATTGGCGTTCTGAGAGATAGGGTCCCCATTTTTTCCATCCTTTATTATCGTCACGAGTATTTAGTCTTAGTTTCTCAGCATTGATGATTTTACTCATATTTTTATGTTATATAAATGCTCCTTTTATATTTAGTAATTATTTGTTTTGTTTGTCTAATGCAAATATGTGCAAATATTATCGAAAAGATTGCAAAATTATGCAAATTGACATTCAAATTTAATCAAAGCCCTTTCACTATTATCTAAATGTAAACAATAATATGGTTAGAAAGTAAAAAATAATGCCATCGTATTCGTTTCTCTTATACCTTTGAGGTCAAATTAATAAATCCAATGAATCATAAAAACTACTTAGCCTTATTGCTTTTGACGCTCATCAGTGTCAAAACAATTCTTGTGCCAGTGGTATATTTGGATTTTGAATTGAGAAAGGATTACATCATCCAAAACCTTTGTGAAAACCGTTTCAAACCCCAATTGAATTGTAATGGAGCCTGTTATTTGGCAAAAAAATTACATAAAATTGCGGAAGATAATGCTACTAAAGAAACGAAAGAGCAAAGCCAATCGATGAAAAAAATCATGGAAGAAGTTTTTGAAACGACGCCACTTTTTTCTTGTGATTGGAAGATGATAGAATCTACTCCAAAATCCATTTATTCCTTTCAATTAGCTCACACACAGAGCATTCCTTCGTCTGTATTTCGTCCTCCAATCGTTTAGTCATTTTTTAATTATTGTATTACTGTAACTCGAATTGGCCATTCGATAG
>JBBAKZ010000084.1:3776-9545 GCA_040403275.1 Arcicella sp.
TAGCATTTTGCTATTCTCGAATTGATAGCTTGAGTTATGGTAGATTGAAGTTAATTTTCAAAAACTAAATAAACATGAAAACGATATATAATTTGCTCATTGTCAGTATGTTGGCAATGAATATTTCCTTTGCCCAAAATGTAATAAAAGGTAAAATTTTTGATAATACAACCAAAGAACCCGTCGTAGGAGCATCCGTGAAAGTTGAAGGCACAAATCTCGGCACGACTACCAATGTAAATGGTCAATTTTCACTTGAAACAACGCAAAAAGTTTCAAAATTAATTATTTCAAGCGTTGGATTCCAATCGCAAATTGTTGATTGTCAGCCCAATATCTCCTTATCTGTTTCCCTCGAACCATCCGTTGAAAATCTCCAACAAGTCGTGGTTACCGCCAATCGTGAAGCTAGTTTACGGACGCAATCGCCCGTAGCAATTTCTAAATTATCGCCCACTTTAATTAACGACACGAAAGCAACGAATATGTACGAAATTATTAACAAAACGCCTGGTGTTATGATGGTAAATTTGGGTAATGAACAACACATGATGGCTATTCGTCAGCCGATGGGAACAAACCCGTATTTTTTGTACATGGAAGACGGTTTGCCCATTCGTCCGATGGGCGTTTTCAATCATAATGCTCTGTTGGAAATGAATACTTTTGTCACTTCTTCGATTGAAGTGGTAAAAGGGCCAGCTTCGTCATTATACGGACCAGAGGCAGTTGGTGGGGCAATTAATGTGATTACGCAACGCCCAACTTCCGTTCCAACGGCAAGAGTGGGCGTACAATTTGATAATTATGGATACAAAAGAATTCAGTTTGGAGCGGGTGCTACGCTTGGAAAATTAGGCATTTATTTGGGTGGTTACGTGGCCAAACAAAGAGATTCTTGGATGACCAATAGCGATTTTGACAAGCAGTCATTTACGGGAAAATTAGAATATACTTTTAATGATAAAACCCGTTTGATTGGGGCTATTTCATACATTGATTATGATTCGCAAAGTGGCGGAGGTGGTGATAGTATTTCTTATTACAGTCGTTCTTATACTTCAGTGGCAGATTTTGCGTATCGAAAAGCCTTGGCTACTCGTGCCAGAATTTCGTTGGAACATACTTGGAATAATGATGCTCATACCACGATTACGCCTTATTATCGAGATAATTCTTTGGGACAAAATCCAAATTATACCATTATTTGGAAACAAGGAGCATCCACCGCAACGAGTCAAATTAATGATAATTCGTTTACATCTTATGGTGTTTCGGCTCAACATTCACAGCATTTTTCGTTCTTGAAAACGAATTTATTGGTCGGTGGCATTTATGATTATTCGACCAATCCATATTATGCGTATTTGATTAACCTTTCGGCACAATTACGTCCCGATGGCAAATCAGTCGAAAAATACACGGTGAGGAAAGAAGAACCGACTAATTTTCTATCAAAATACGATGCGAAAATTTATAACACGGGAATTTATATGCAAATAGGTTTTGAACCCGTACAAAATTTGAGATTTTCCTTAGGTTTACGTTACGACCGAATGGCGTTTGATTACGTGAATTATTTAGCAAAAACTGCTTCGGGAGAATATTTTTTGGGAACAAAAGAATACAGTCAGGTTACGCCAAAAATTGGTTTTACCTACGATTTAGGTCATGGAAAAGGATTCTATGCCAATTATTCAAAAGGATTTTCGCCTCCTTCGCTCACGGCAATTTTTCGTAAACGTCCTACCCCCGCAGCCAATGGCGATTTATTTTATTACAATTTAGAACCTGCTCATTTTGATAATTATGAAGTAGGAGGTTGGGCTTCGTTGTTGAATAATAAGATTTATATCGACTATGCGTTTTATCAAATGGATGGACAAAATGAATTGTTGAGCATCAAACAACCCGATAATTCCACTGATTATCAGTCGGTTGGAAAAACCTTGCACCGTGGCGTTGAGTACGGAATTACGTATAAACCTAACGCTCAATGGTTGTTTCGTTTTGGCGGAACCAATGCCATTCATCGTTTTGTGGAATTCACGTTGAGTAATAAAGCAACAGATGTTTTGCAAAATGTAAACGGAAAAGATATGCCACAAGCCCCAAAATGGATTGCGAATACTGAAGTTACTTACAAGCCAACATGGTTGAAAAATTACCGAGTTTCTATGGAATGGCAACGGATTTCATCGTGGTATCAAAACCAAATTAATACAGTTTCTTACGATGATAAAGGAGCTTTTGGTGCAAAAGGTGTGAGTTTCCTGAATTTCAGAACGGGTTATCAATGGAAAAGTATTGAGTTGTATCTGAACGTAATGAATTTAACGGACGAACTTTATGCTACGAACGCCACCAGAGGTAATAATGCAACTGACAGAACAACTTATACGCCCGCCGCACCGAGAGCTTTTGTGGTAGGACTTCAGTATAATTTTGTGGGGAAGAAATAGCGAACAACAACGTTACTACATTGTTAATTACGTTCCTACAACTTCCCGAAAGTTCTAAAACTTTCGGGAAGTTCCCCAAAACGGCTTCTCAGTAAATAGGGTATTCAGTATTACGGTTTAAAAAAATAGCATTTAAAACATGAAGAAAACTATCATCACCATTATATGCACCATGTGCATGACGTTTGGCATTTTTGCCCAAAAAGGGAAAAAACCAGTTAAGGGAAAACATCAGCATTCGGAAATAAGCGAAGTTTTGAAAGAAGACGCTAAAGACCCAATCTGCAAAATGTCCGTACAAAAAGGTACAAAAGATGTTTCGGTTTATCAAGGAAAACAATTTGGATTTTGTAGTGTGGTTTGCAAAGAAATGTTTGATAAAAATCCTAAGAAATATGCGGTGGTGAAACATTGAGTTAAGATCCACAAATTAATTGCCTAGGAACAGAATTATGGTTCAGCGATTATTTAATTTAGTGAAGTACATTATTGGACGACATCGCACTTGGTGATGTCGTTATTTTAAAGATTCTGATAAAATAATAGTAAAATTTCCTTGATAGATATGTCAATCCTTTTATCATAAAACTATTGCGTTTATGGTTTGGGATTTAGATATTTGACAAAATTTTACTCTTATCATTTAACCCCAAATTCTACTGTACATGAATCGTAAATTTTACGCCTTTCTGGCAATCGCATTTCTCATTACCACCGCTTTTACATTCACCCAAGAAGGTGAAACAATTACCGAACGAATTTTAGCAAAACTCGAAAAGTACCGCACCAACACTCCCCAAGAAAAAGTTTACTTGCATTTTGACAAGCCTTATTATATGGCTGGTGAAACGATGTGGTTTAAAGGATATTTGTTTGATGGAACTACGCATAAAATTGACTCTGTCAGTAGAGTAATGTACGTTGATTTAATTGATGAAAAAAATGGCAAAACTATCGCAAGTCGTGTGTTGAATTGTGATGGTTCTACTTACGGAGACATTGCTTTGCCAGATAGTTTGGCAGAAGGCGTTTATCAAATTCGGGCTTACACCAATTATATGAGAAATTATTCCGAAGAATTCTTTTTTCATCAAGATTTCAAAATCTATCAAGGGTCCATAAAAAATCGTTTGACGGATTCAAATGCGCAAAAAATGACCGAAGCCGCCGATGTTCAGTTTTTTCCAGAAGGCGGTAATTCAGTGATTGGTTTAGATTCAAGAATTGGTTTTAAAGCCCTTAATATTTTGGGTAAAGGTGTTGATGTTGAAGGATTTGTGTTGGAGAACGCCAAAGATACTGTGGTCGCTTTCCACACGGAACATTTGGGCATGGGAGTTTTTAATTATACGCCAGAACCCCAAAAAACATATACAGCTTTTGTAAAAGAACACAACGGCAAATACCGACCTTATCCTCTGCCGTATGTCCACGAACAAGGTTTTACGATGGCAGTTGATAATTTATCGAATAAAGAAAAAGTGAAAGTTTTTATCGCTAATAGTTCGCCAAAATCGGCCGATAAGTCATCAGAAATTATTGTGGTGGCTCATCAAAGGGGGCAACTTGTTTTTATGGCGAAAGCTAATGAAACGCAAAAATCATTTGGACTTTCAATTCCCCGAAATAAAATTCCTGATGATGGCATCGTACAAATTACGTTGATGAATGCCAAAGGAGAATCCTTGTGTGAACGTTTAGTTTTTATTAATCAAAACAGACAGATAAATCTCAAAATCACTCCTGACAAGTCAAATTATAAGATTCGAGAGAAAGTTACGGCTAATTTGGAAGCTACCGATGCTGAAGGAAAACCCGTTGAAGGTAATTTTTCGGTGGCCGTTACGGATGCAAGCCAAGTGATTGTTGAGCCTCACCAAGAGAATTTATTGTCCTATCTTTTATTGAGTTCTGACGTTAGTAATTTATCGGGAACGGATTATTATTCTGTTTTGCGTGGAAATATTGAACAGCCAGCCTATTATTTCGATAAAGAAAATACGGATGCCAATCGCCACTTGGATATCTTGATGATGACCCAAGGATGGCGGAGATTTATTTGGCGAGATTTAACGGCCGACAAATACCCTAAAATAAATAATTTATTAGAAACAGGCTTAGAAGTCACGGGTAAAGCCCTCAAACCAAATGGAAAAATTGCCGACAATGTTACCCTAACCTTAGTATTAAAAAATGAGAAAAAAATCCCTCAGTTTCTCACGGTAACCACCGATTCATTGGGTAGATACGGATTTTATAGTTTAGATTTTTTTGATACAACGCAAGTATTTGTACAAGGGATGAAAAAAAATGGAGGCAAGAATTTAGACGTAACCATTAATCCTCTGAAACCCGCTCCAAAGGTCAGAATCGTGAAAACGCCCTATAATCCGATAGAATTTAATACCCAAGATTTAGCAGATTTTTTGAAAAAAGCCAACGATGCTATTGAATTGGAAAAGAAATTGAAACTCAATAAAGACCAAATGCTTCAGGAAGTAGTGGTGAAAGGGAAAAAGTACGAAGAACCCGATGCTCGCAAAATATACGGAAAAGCGAGCAATACCATAAAAGTTGATAATATACTTTGTGCAGGCGCAACCAGTGTTTTTCAGATGATACAAGGCAGAGTGGCTGGCGTACAAGTTTCTCCTAATGGTAGTGGTGGCTATTCGGTAGTGATAAGGGGTATTTCAAGTTTTACGGGAAGTACAGAACCCCTATATTTATTGGACGGAATGCCGGTTGATGCCGATGCTTTCAGTTCAATCACTCCCTGCGATGTGGATAACATTGATATTTTGAAAGGCGCTGAAGCAGCCATTTTTGGGTCGAGAGCCTCCAATGGCGTAATTGCCATTTTGACCAAAAGAGGAGGGAATAATTATGATTATTCAAAAGACCCTGTATCGGGCGTAACCATTCAGAAACGAATGGGATATAATGTTGCCCGTGAATTTTATGCACCTAAATATGATGTGTCTCTTGCCGACCATGTACGTCCAGATTTTCGTTCAACCCTGCATTGGCAACCCAATGTGAGAACGGATGCGAGTGGAAAAGCAACCATAACTTATTGGAATACAGACGCTAAAGCAACGATGAAAATTATTGCCGAAGGAGTTTCAGCGCAAGGATTTGTGGGCGTTGCGAAGGCTGAGTATAGAGTTAAATAGGAAGAAAAGTAAGAAGGAGCAAGGTTAATCTTTTTCCCTTTCTGCTTTTTCCGTATCTTTACGCAAAAAATGCTTCGAATAATTCTCTTCACAATTGGTATTGGATTGCTGTTTTACGTTGCCCCAGAAAT